>CAZBEL010000015.1:0-15154 GCA_964490885.1 uncultured bacterium | reverse complement strand
TACATGGAAAGCTTTTAGTTTAGCGAGCCCAATACTCGCATCAAATTGATTCAGCACATACTCCCATCCCCTCTTAGTCCGGATGTCGTACCCCGCAGCAAAAGCGTGCTGGGTATCAAAACAAACTCCCATCCTCTGAGGATAAGCTACTTGTGTTAGAATATAGGCTATATGATTAAATGAATACCCTACGTTGGTTCCCTGCCCAGCAGTATTCTCCACAAGAAGAAGAACTGTAGAGTGTGGTCTTTGCCGAAAGCACCAGTTTATACTTTGCACAATAGTCTCTAAACAAATTTCCACACCACTACCTAAATGGGATCCAGGATGAAAAACCAGATAAGGTATCCCGGCTCCCGTACAACGATCGAGTTCAGCTAAGAAGACTTGGCGGGAGCGCTGAAGTTTGGTTGCATCCGGAGAACCAAGATTAATTAAATAAGAATCGTGAGATAATACTACACAGGGTTGCTCTTTTTTCATGGCCTGTTGAAACAGATCCGATTCTTCCTGTGTAGGCTGCCGGGGATTCCACTGATTTTGATTTGCGGTGAAAATTTGAATGGAGTCGGCGCTGATCTCCGTGCCACGTTTCGGAGATAGGTGAATGCCCCCGGTAGTGCTAATGTGCGCTCCAATTAATCCCATTTTAATACTTATGGTATGTGTAACGTTAGATTAGGCAAATTGTTACTATAGAGAACATTATATAAAGATATTACGACAGATATAGGACACTCTTAAAGCTTTGATGTTAGCAATGATATTGACAGTAACTTGTCAGTTCTTGGCCTTTGCTGCTTGCTCTCTTCTCAAGCGTTTTAACCGTCGCTGGTTTTTCCTGTGTTTTTTAATGACCAATCGTTTTTTCTTATTCATTAATCTCCCTGCAATAATGCAATATTTTCCACAACGAATCTATGCATGTACGAACTAAAATATTTTATTAATAGACTTAACTTAAAATCAAGCACCAGCTTGTAGTAACAGATGCACCCGCAATGACATGCGGAAGCATTTCTTGACATAGAATTTCTAAGTAGCTCATTATAAAACTGAATAGTAGCCATTATTCTGTCACTAAACAATCCTCTCCCCCGTTTCACCATTAAAGAAGTACACTTTATTCAAGGAAAAAGTAATTCCGATTTTTGTGCCTATTGTGCTATCAGGCAATTCAGTCGTCTTTACAATAATCGGTTCTCCACCTAACTGTAGATGCAAGATAGTTTCGGGTCCTAACGGTTCCACGACTAATAACTCGGCGAATATCTCATTTCCACCCAACTTGATATCCTCTGGCCGAATTCCCATAATCAATTTGAGACTGGTATTTAAGCCAATCTCTCGTGCAGAGAACTCTAGGGAGAAACCTTCTCCGGAAAAGGTATTTCCCGATAACGTTCCCGGTAGAAAATTCATTGCTGGTGATCCAATAAAACCACCAACAAAAATATTAGCAGGCTCTTTGTAAACTTCACGGGGACTTCCCACCTGTTGTATTGCTCCGTCCTTTAGAATAACTATGCGGTCTCCCATGGTCATTGCTTCAACCTGATCGTGAGTTACATAGATCATCGTGGTTCTCAGACGGTTATGAAGACGTTTGATCTCCGCTCTCATCTGGACGCGGAGTTTAGCATCCAAATTTGATAGAGGTTCGTCGAATAGAAACACCTGGGGTTTGCGTACAATCGCACGGCCTAACGCTACTCGCTGTCTCTGCCCACCAGAAAGCTCCTTGGGCTTACGCTTTAATAGTTCCTGTATCTCGAGTATTTTCGCGGCTTCGTGAACGCGTTCTTTGATCTTTTGTCTCGGGACTTTTCGTAGTTTCAGTCCAAAAGCCAAATTATCAAACACATTTAAGTGTGGGTAGAGGGCGTAATTTTGAAACACCATAGCAACGTCACGGTCCTTTGGGGGGATATTCGTCACTAAACGTTCACCAATGAAGACATCGCCTTCCGTCGGTTCTTCCAATCCGGCAATAATCCGCAAAAGCGTTGATTTCCCACAGCCAGAGGGACCTACCAGCACTAAGAACTCCCCTTCTGGGACTTCTAATGAAAAATCTTTAATGACAACATTATCTTTCCCGAATACCTTACGAATTCCTTTTAACTTTACCTTTGCCATTAACAATTCCTATAGGTTTGGGTTAGTAATCGTATTTTGTTGACGACTATACAGTACAAACTAAAGAGCTCCTCGCATTTGGATCGCTAACAGACATTCAATAGTGGACTCTGCACCAGAATTATAGTTTACAGAACCGGGACCATTAATCCCGTCGTAACCTCGCCCTGTGGAAGGGTCGTACATGGGAGTTTGGGCAGGGTTTACCCCTTTAAACCATTGAAACACTTCTTCGGATAATTGCTGATAATGTCCACTATTTTCTATTAGGGCTAATGTTTTTAATCCACGGTAAATGGAATTCATCCCATATGCTATCTGAGGCCATTCTGTGACGGTAAAGTGCTCATTTGAACTAACGGTTATCTCAAAGGGAAAACCATTTTGAATCAGATAAGGAACAAATGTGTCTGCCCAACTTTCCACACTCGCCAGGATGGTACTATCCTGGTTTATTTTATAAGCTTCAAGCAACCCGTAGGCCTGATTATTGCCCCAATTATGCCAGGTATTATTCCAACAAAAATAAAGACCATCTAATTCATGCTCGGAAAGGCGGTGCTGATATCCCATTAACCCCTCCGCAATCTTTTGGATAGCTTCCAGATAGTCAAATCTCCCCGTGTTTTGCAATTTTGTTAAAGCAAGTAATAATTCACTACTCATATCGGGCGCGTTATTAACTAACCAAGTTGGTCTAAGTCCCCAACTGGTTAACTCCTTTGCAGGATAAGACTGAAGTGCAGCCAATATATGGCTTTCAGTCGCTTGAATTCTGGTGGTTATTTCAGATAATAATTGAGCATATTGGGTGTTATTCGCGAAAATATTATATGCCGCTGCCAACCCTCGCAATCCACGAATAGCCCACCAACCGAATTCAGCAGTACTATTTTCGTGGGTCGTATTAATACTCCCATCCGCTAACATGAAATTATACCACAACCCGTCGGCACGACTTAAATATAACAGAAACCTAGTCATCCCGGCAGCAATGGGGATTAATTCAGATTTGTGATAGACGAGTATTTCCGTCTCCAAGACTTCCATAAAACGACCTACATCATCCACACAGGCAATTCCCTCCCCTACTGCCGGTACTGGTTCGTAACTGGGAGCATTGGCATATACTCGGATGTATGTGATTACTTCACCATTAATCTCCATGCTATCTACCAAAGATAAGGCATGGGAAAGGTTGATGGGTGAAGCAGGGGAATCTTGGGTAAGGCGCTTATTATTTCCCTCACATCCGACTACTAATGATAACGACAAGAGGATAGGAACCAATTTCATTTACACGATCCAACTATCTTTGGGAAAGACGACATCCTTTAAATCAATATAAGCTGCACCAATGACTGTATCGGCACCTCCGTAGATACAATAAATGCGATCGTCTTTGAGAATTGTTGCACAAGAAAAAATAACATTGGGAACGAAACCGTTAATTTCCCATTCCAGTTTAGGCTCAATGATGGGTTTTTCCTGTCGGGCCAATACTTTAGTAGGGTCCTGATAATCCAATAAAACAGCCCCTAACCGGTAATGGTTCAAGTGGTCTACACCATGAAATATTAAAAACCAACCTTCCTGTATTTTTACGGGGGGGCCTGCAATTCCAATCCGTGTCTGGTTCCAGGTCTTGGATATGGGGGACATGATTTTCTGGTGGTCACCCCAAGTCTTCATGTCTTCTGAAAAACACAGCCAGATATCCGGATGGCGACGATGGAAAAGGCAATAACGACCCTTGATCTTCTCTGGAAAAAGGGCCGCATTTTTATTCGGCTCATCTAAAACAACGCCCTTTCGACGCCAATGAATGAGGTCTCTCGAAGTAGCCAAACATATACGATAATCACCATCAAAACGACCTCCAAAACCGGTGTAAGTCATGTAAAAGGTGTCACCAATCTTTACGATCCGAGGATCTTCAGGTCCCCGCAATTCCTGGGGCGTGTCGTTGGTTAAAATTGGTTCGTCATACCTTTTCCAATTCAATAAATCTTCACTGACTGCATATCCCAGGCTGTTAATGTATTCTCCGTACTTTTCATGACCACCAAGATTAGTCGCCCGGTAAATCAGATGAAATAATCCATTATGAAATATAGCCCCGGCGTTAAAAACTGCGGCTCGTTCCCAAAAGTGTTCTTTAATGGGTTTCAAAATTGGTTCTGTAGTTAATCGGGTTAGTTTCAAAGTTGTTCCTACAGTGTTATTCTATTCTTGGGGTTAATATGTATTGCAGGTTCATTGGTTTTATCAACCTTTCAACCCTGTCGTTGCCATACTTTCAATAAAGTATCGTTGAAAAAATAAATACATCACTACAACAGGTAAAGCCAGCATGGTAGCTGAAGCCAAGATGCTACCGATCTGGGCCTCGGCCTGACCCCCGGTAGCAAATAAGGCTACCATTTGGGGCATTGTCATCAAAGTCCGATCCCGAATAACAATAATGGGCCAAAGAACATCATTCCAAATATTCATAAAAGTGAGGATTCCCACGGTGACTAAAGCCGGAATAGAGTTGGGCCAAATGATCTTTATAATAATATAGAGCTCATGACAGCCATCCAAGCGTGCAGCTTCAATCAAATCATGGGGAATGGACTGATAGTACTGCCGAAAGAGAAAAATCCCAAATACACTAATCATGGCCGGAAAAATGAGGGCTAAATAGGTGTTCACCCAGCCGAATTTCACCATAAGGACGTACATGGGAATTAGCGTCACTTGAAAGGGGATCATCATAGTGAACAACATTATTGAAAAGATTAACTCCCGGCCACGAAACCGTAAATGGGAAAGGGCATAACCAACAATGGAACTGAAGACTAATACCAACCCGGTGACACACGTTGAAACAAACACCGAATTCAGAAAAGCACGGCCAATGGGAATCCGATTAAAAACCGCCTGATAACTTTTCAAACTAACTTCTGAGGGAATGAGATTAGGATACTGGATTTCGATTTCGGGTTTCAGTGTGGCAGATACCATCCATAAAAAGGGGTAAATAAAGGTAACTGCTAACAAAAACAATAGTAAATAACTGGCAGTGATTAAGACCTTCTTCTTCAAAATTCACGCTCAAAAAATTTACGTTGTAATGTTACTACGAGAAAAATAATTGTAGCCATAGTAAAGCCAAGGGTAGCAGCATACCCCATTTTATAAAAACTGAAGGCTTGCTGGTAGATATATAGATTCGTCGATAAAGTACTGTTTAATGGTCCCCCACCAGTCATGATATAGGGTTCAATAAAGAGCGAAAACCCATTAATGGTAGACAATACGATTACCATGATTAGTGTAGGATTTACCATAGGTAAGGTGATATGAAAAAATTGTGATATTTTATTGGCCCCGTCAATAGCCGCTGCTTCGTATAAACTGCGGGGAATATTTTGCAACCCGGCTAAAAGAATCACTACATAGAGACCCAAGTTTTTCCAGGTTGCCATGATAGCTATGGCCGGCATCGCTAGTTTAGTACTGGTCAACCAATGCACTTTACTAAACCCCAAAGAAAGCAACATGTTATTCAATAGTCCGGTTTCAGTAGAATATAGCTGTTTCCACAGAATTGTCACTACGACACCGGAGATGACAACCGGGAGGAAGAAGGCACTGCGGAAAAACCCCTTAAAAATGAGCCCTGGATTATTCAACAAAGCAGAAATTACTAGAGCTAAAATTATTTGTAGAGGAATATGAATCGCTAGAAAAACCAGGGTATTCCACAAGGCTTGCCAGAACAGAGGATCCTGAAACAGAGTAATAAAATTCTGCAACCCGATGAACTTCATAGGGCTCAACATATTCCAACGCATAAAAATCAGGACAAACGAAAAGACAATAGGGAAAGCTGAAATAAACAAAAAGTAAATTATATAAGGGGAAACCAACCCCCAGGCGTATTTTTCTTCTCGATTAATCATTCCCTGATCAGAAGTCTATTTTTCGCGGTTAACTTGTAACTGTACTTGCCGGTTTAACTTAAATAAGCCTTCGTCCAAATCTATCGCCCGGTATATTACGATAGCATCCCATGCTTTGGAGATCATATCGAATATCTCTTGTAGATATAAAGACTGATCTAATCCCACAATATAAGGAATGTATTCAGCAAAGACTTTCATATCCTGGTTTAGGCGAAAAAAGTCTACAAACACTGAATCGGTCAGCAAATTTTTTCGCAAAGGCAATTGCTGGGTTGTTTCCATGAACAAGTAGTCATTCCGTTTAGACGTCATAAATTTAATGAACTCCCAACAATCCTCAGGATATTGTGTATCACTGAAAATGATAATATTCTTCGCGTCACCGTAAGTATAAGGTAACAATCCCTTTTTGGGGACCGGGATGGGAGTATAGCCCCATTCAAACCCTGCCGGTGCGAATCGTTTGTAATGAGCAATTGACCAGGGTCCAGTAACGTGAAAAATAAGTTTATTCATGAGAAAAATATCTTCCCTAAAAATACTAATGGGCATTAAACCGCGTTGGTATCCTTCACGGAAAAACTGAAAAACCGCCCGGCTGGCCGGAGAATCAAGGGTCACTTCTCTACCGGTAGTAATGAACGTCTGGCCCTGGTTGGCAGCGACAAAAAAGGCATAAAAATCGAAAAACCGCTGCCACCAGATAGGCATAATATTAGGATCTAATAACCAGAGCTTTTCTGCTTCATCCATCTCCTGTTTTCTCAATAACTTTTCACCAATTTCAAAAAAATCATCATACGTAACTGGTAATTCACAATCTAAATAATTAAAAAGCAGACGTTTATTATAGGCCATCAAAAGTGGGTTTCCTTTCCACGGAAACTGGTAAAAATTCCCATCGGAGGAAACAAATTGGGAGATAAGATTTTCAGGGAGTCTGTTTTTTAGGTACTCCTCAAAATCAGGAAAACGATTAAATGGTAAAACGATCCCCGCATCGCGATATTGCTCGATAGCCCCTGGCCAAGCATTGGAATAAATATCCGGCGTCGTTTTACCAACAATAGCAGCCAAGATGACTTCTTCGCTAGACTGCCCCTCTGGAACTGGCTGCACATGGACTTTACGGTGGGTACTATCGGCATTCCACAAGGCAACCACCTTATTGGCAAACTCTACTTCGAAAACGTTGGATGCACACCAATACTCAATGTAATCTTTCTGACGTTCCTTACCACAACCCCACAGAAATAGGAATAACAAAAGGTAGCTGGCCCTATATTTTTTCATCAATTTCGAAGTTGTAGCCTCTAACACAATGGTTTAAGAAAACCTTCTTTGTGCGTAGCCTTTGATTAGGTTATCAGTCATCGTGTTGTGTTCCCCGGTGTAAACATTAATCTATAATACAAAGGAATTTGAAAGAGACGTAAGTATTACTCACTGTGACTCTTGTTTAAACCTGGTCCTGAGTTTTTGGGAGTCTCTCTGTAACTATTGTTCCCTATAGAGTAAAATTGGCTGTAATTGCCTGCAAGAAACCCAGATGTCCAAAGTCCCGGTAACCGTAGTCTATCAACAAAGATCCCTTTCCCAAGGGGATTTTTACCCCACCACCCAGACTAAAACCTTCGATAGAGTCTTTCTGTAGGAGACTACTAAAGCCACCACGAATAAAGAGTGTTTTCAAGAGAGTGGCTTCAACCCCAATATCGACGCTTTCGTAATTATTGCTGGGATGCAAGGCGTCCACTTCCATCGCCAAGGTTAGGAAATCACTTTGTATTAATTCAGTTGCCAAACCAAACCGGAAATTGAGGGGCAAAGCCCACCAGTCTGTGGTGTATTTTGCTGGAATAGTCCCATTGTTTCCTTCCGCATCGGGATCGGGATCGTACACAATATCCTGGTCCCTACCCATCATACGCATATCTGTACCGTAATTGGTTAATACAGCTATAATCGTTAGCCCATTAAAAGCATCTGTGCGAAACATAGTGCCAAAGTCCAGGGCGGCTCCTCGGGCAACGGAATGCCAGATACGCTCCTGGATATACTTGGCACTGAAACCGATGGAAAAACGATCTGTCAAGGGACGGGCTAAAGATATGGAGGCTACTAAATCCCCGGCATTGAAATACTCCCCAGTGCCGTGTTGCCGGTCTTCTGTCCTTACTGGCATATCATCCATATTCCAGGCGGTGATATAGGCTCCGAAAACAAACTTTTGTTGCAATGGAATAATCAATGAGAAATTTTGTAGCCGTGTATCCACCAACCAAGGTATGTAGGTAGCGGTCGCAGAAATAGAACGAATCCTGGCAGCACCGGCAGGATTCCAATATAACACGGAAGCATAATATCCCAAACCACTCACCGCATTCCCCATGGCTAAACCACGAGCACTAACAGGCATGTCTAAAATAGCACCTGCAGTGGTACCAACTTTAGATACATCACTAACAAAATTCTGGGACAATAGGATATTGAATCCCAGACCAATCGTGAAAGTCAGAATTTTGACTATTTTATTTAATAACGGCAAATTTCCCCACCGCTTCCTTTCCGTAGGCCTCTACAACATAAAAATAGATACCGTAAGCAATATTCATCCCGTCCTTACTTACCAAATCCCAACTCTCCTGCCCATTGCCGTTCGTACCATCATGTTCAATAGTATCTACTAATTTTCCCGTCTTCGTATAGATTGAAATTTTGCACTGCTCGGGTAAATTCATAAAATAGATACGTCTCTCACCTCTACCGGATTTATAAACGTTGGAAGGTTCAAAAATACTGGCCGCTACATACGGGTTAGGAACTACATAGACGGAATCCATTTCCTGCTTGGCTTGGGCCTGGTCAATACCGGCACCAATGACCTTGAATCGATAGGTCTCTCCATTTCTAAAGGGTTTGGTACATGTTACTCGTATCACGTCTCCTGCACCAGGTGGGATGGGGGTAATATTTTCATCTTCCGGTGGAAATAACCGAATCGCCCAAGCAACTTTATAGTTAGGATATACTGGGTCTACTCCCGCACTGTCTCCCACCAAGATTATAATAGGCTCATCAGGTTGCCAGATATGATCGTAATTCGTTGAGTCACCTCGGATTCTCTCCACTACACCGAATTTGGCCCATTTCTGTTCAGTTTCGTTCCAGATTCGAAAAGGAACCGGAATTGGCGGCCGTCCTGAGGGTCCTGAAGGCCAACCTAACTGAAACGAGGTATCAACGGTATCAGTAATATTTTCAAAGAAAATCGTAAAGTCGGCTGGGTAAGGGACTTTTCGCCGATTGAGAACTTCTCCCGTCTCTGGGTCAATGTCATCTCCATAAGTGGCCCATAAATTGTCACCCCGGACCAATTCTTTCACGGTCACATCGTAATTAGAACTGGGTGTCCCAACCCATCCGCTGGCGGAATCAACAATAGCAACCTTATTATCATTGTAAATGTTTATTCCTAAACCTTCTACTACAGGTAATTCCTGACCATATTCAGTGATTTCAGTTGTATCGATCAAGCGCTGACCGGTAGTAACATTAGTGAGAATGACCGAAGGAGTGGCATCGTCATTGAATTTACTTTTACTTAGGAAGGTCAGTTCATATTCGTGACCATCCCTTAAAGAATCGTCCCGGATGACTATGATTTCTACTTCGCCCGTGGCGGGACCGGGTAAACCATTCCAAGCAATGTTAATATCATCGTCGATGTGTCCTTCTGTATATCCGGCGGCCTTAGCACGGGGAGTTACCACGGCCGTATTGATATCAGTCTCGATGTTTTGGGAGATATCCATTTTGATAACAGTGGCACATTCACTGGGTGCCAAACCACGAGCATGACCTTGGTCGTCCAAATAAATGTTACCCTGGGAATCCCGGCCTACTAAGCCATGGTCGTAAGAGGCAATGGCATAATAATAGGTTTGGCCATTAATAACATCATCGTCAACATAATAGTGTCGAAGTCCGGTGTTATTGCCCAAGTTGAATTTCATCCCCAAGATGTCCACAGGATGGAGTCCATAATATTCGTTATCTAAATCGTATTGGACTAAAGGTTGTTTAAAAGTCTTTTCTCCGTATGTATTGGTTATGATGCGATTTTCGTTGAAGAATGGTTCCGTACTACGATATAGCTTATACCCTTCGAAATCATATTCCTTTAAGAATGGGTCAAAGGAATCTTCGGCACGATCATCCCAGTAAAGGATAACCTGACCATCACGAGGAATCGCGGTTAACTTCGGTTTAAGAGGTGGTTGTGCAAAACGATAATCAGCATTATAAATTTGTTGGACAGTCTCTTTTTTTCGGGCTAGGGCTGAATTTCGGATTTCGGCTGTGGTCGGTTCCTTCGGAAAATCCATTTCTGCAAATATCAAGGCCATGGAAAAACGTTCAGTATGCCCAGCAGGCATAGGGAACGGGCCGGAAGAAAAGAACATCCCCAGGTTACGGCCACCTCCTAAAAACTGGTTCACTGGCGGGGCTAATGCAGTGAAAATTTCCCGCCAATTAGTCTCGTCAGCGGTGAGTTCATAATCGTGAACATTAAAAATCTTAAAGCCAGTTAAGCCTAACTGGTCGGATTCATCTTTATCCGTCCCATTAAAATTGGGCTCCCCGTCTGTGGGTATCCCGTCGCCTTCACCGTCGTCCGGGCCTGGATAATTAGGATGGTAAGGAGCCAAACCATCGGCCCCTACATCGTCATTTAAGGCTTCTCCCGGATCCCACTGACCGTTGCCATTGTCATCGCTGAAACCGTACCAATCCTGGTCTTCATCACCAGACCAGTGGGGACGGGGCTCCCGTTTATAAAACTCATAAAAACGATCCACATCATCCACACCGTAGGGGTAAGTATCAAGCCACACACCGGCTGGATTATCCCGTTTTTCATCAACAAGACCATCTTCGTCATTGTCAATTAAGTCAAAAGGATTCCCGGGACTTTCTAAAAATGCATAAGCGGCTACTCCAGTAGGACCCCAGCGACCTGGTTGCCCTTCGGAATTAAAATCCCAGGCAAAGGCAATGTCCAAATAAGTATTATAACCCCCTTCATCATCCCCTGAATCCCTCGTACCGCCAATACCCCAGTCGATATATTGGGAAAAATAGACCGAGTCATAGTCGGTGGCCCCTTCATTGGTTATCTCATAAAACCAGAAGATCACATCTTGAGCCAGGACATGGGACCATTGAAAACCACGGGCCTTAATCTCCATTCCCAGGCCACCACGGGTTGTGTCACTGGGAACAGGATAAAATACATTCTCTCCCGTGGTAGTATCGCTGGTGTGGAACCACTCTTCATCGGGAGAATCATCACAAACGAAATACGTTTCTAAGTCAGCATTCGTTATTCCCCGCCCAAAGAATCCGTTCCATTCGCCAGACCACTCCGGTTTGTCAGCCCACACATCGGGCCAGGTAAAGGGATCATCGCTGCGGGCAGGGCTGGACTGCCGAGGATTTGAATATCCTGGTAATGGTCCCCAACCCCAGGGTGTTTTTTCCACCGGATCGGTGTCGATAAACTCGCGGTAGTTGGTGGACATGGGGTGGATTCGGTTTCCTAAAGTGTCAAAAGTAGATGCAGCAATAATCAGAGCCACTCCGTCCACGTAAGAATGACCTGTGCCTTTCGGCCATTCACCAGAGGGTTGATCTGGCCAGCGAGCTACCTCGGCATGGTTTGAGTACAAAGTCCGCACAGCATTCCCATCCATAATGCCCCACTGGGTATAGCGTACGTCTCCCTTTTGGGGATCGCCTGCACTTTGTTGAGCAAGCAATACCGCAACGGCGAAGAAAGTGAAAAAGATTGTGTAGGTTTTATTCTTCATCACTAAAACTGCATGGAAATACCAAACAATATCTGACGTGGTGGTTCGTACCAATCAGGCCGTGTGAAAAATTCTTCTTTAGTGTTTAGACCCTGAACCTCGCCTGGCCGATACAATTCTTCTGTGTAAGTGGCCCGACCCGTATCACTATAGACATCCTTTTCATTCAACCGATCAAACAAATTATAAACCTTAAAGGTTAGTTTTAATGCAAACGGCCCCAACCGGATAGTTTTCATAGCAAACAGGTCAAAGGTCATGCGATTTGGCTTCCGATCACTATTTTCGATCACGGCCTGGGTTTCTGCTACTTCTGGAGTATAAGGCATCCCACTACTCAATTTCCCGATGACTGTCACAACGTAACCGTTAGATGAATTAAAGGTCACCTGGGTATTTAAGGTATGTGTTTGGTCCCAATCTAAAGGCACTAATTGCTTCTCGGATTCTACCGGCGGATCGCTCTGGCTATCTAACAATACCGACCGGGGATCAGAAGCATTACCACGAGCTACCTGATAAGTGTAATCCACGCTGGCGGCCAACCCACGGACGGCTTTACGCTCCAACATAAAGGTCAACCCTTTTACTTGTCCGTAGTCCCGGTTAACATAGCGGCCGTAATCAATACCAGAATGTTGTTCACCCGTAGCGATGGTATTAATTTCCGAGCCGAGTAAATTGCGAATGTCCTTATAGTAGGCCGTCACATCCAAAGCAATATCACGAGATAACTGCTGTTGTAGTCCAATTTCATAAGCTACGGTTTTTTGTGCTTTTAAATTGGCATTTCCGAAGGGATAATTCAGTACGGCTGCACGTCCTTCTTCCGGATTAACAGTAAAGCTTGGGTTCGTATATAAATACCGGAATTGGGGAATTTGGAAAAAATGACCGTAAGAGACGTGCATTACTCCCCTTTCGGTGATAGGATAGGCAATTCCCAACCGCGGGCTGACTTGACTGGCGGGAGTGGAAGGTATCCGTTCGGAAGTTCGCGGTCGCGTTAAATCTTTGATCACCTCACCTTTAGCATCGAAATAATCGTATCGGACACCCAAATTCATGATAAAATCATTAGACTCCCATTTTGTTTGAATGTATGCTGCTGCTTCAATAGGGGATTTCTTATAACGTTGATTGTCGGCACTGTTGAGTGGGGGAATTTCGACCTGGAAATTGGTCTCTGAATTTTTCTTTAGTTTCATATCAATTAGTGACAATTCATGTTGCTTGTATTCTATGCCTAACTGAATCTGCTGGTGTCGTGATACATGACTGGTGATATCAAACTTTGTTAAGGAGGTTAACGCCGTCCGGGTAATATATGACATATCTGTGCCTCCAGTATAAAAAGAAAAATTACCCCGTAGTCTTAATCGGTTATCAGTCGTATACCTGGGATCTAGAGAATCCTTGTAAACGTAGCGCTCATAATCTTTGCGATTGACCGCAACACGTAAATTGATATACGTCTTTGGTGAAAGGATACGATTCCAACTGAGAATTCCGATAGTTACATCATCGTAACTGGTACTTTGACCTAAAGGGTTATAACGAAATAAGTGATCATAGATTTCATTATTGATGGCGTCACTCTCCCGGTTCTGCTTGGTATAACGATGAGAAACACTCAACGAAAGGCGATCGTTATTGGTCAGTGCTAGGGATAGTTTCCCAAAAACTGATGTACGGTTATTAAAGCCCATGGGGATATAATGGCCGTCACCATAGGTAATGGAATCTACCGGCAGAAACACATTTTTCCCGTATAAATATCCCTCATCCTCGACGCGCCGTAGACTCAATAAGTAATTGATTTTACTACCCAGGGGACCACTCACATAAAGGTTATAATCCAAATAATCCCGCGGGTTGACTTCGTCAATGTTCCAGAAAATATCCTTATGAGTAGACACATAGTCACCAGATAAAATACTGGCACTACCAGTAAAAGTCTTACTACCGGTTTTTGTGATAATATCCACTACCCCGGACTGGGCTTGACCATACTCGGCGTTAAATGTGCCGCTAATCACTTTTAATTCCTGAATAACATCATTTTCGACGAAAAGGGATGCATCCCCGCTATAAGCGTCATTAATCGGCACCCCGTCGATTTGATAAACCACTTCCTGACTGCGCCCACCCCGAAAATGCCCTTCTACAACTCCAGCCTGTAGATTCAGGATGTCTTCCACAGTTTCCACGGGCATGGTAGCAATTTGGTCGCTGGACACAGAAGATTCCGTTGAAGTTCGATCCACTTCAATGATGGGTCGGGTAGCTACTACCGTCACTGTTTCTCTTGCTTCTAAAACAATTTGTTGCAATTGAGCATCAATAGTGGTCGTGTGATCAGAACGCACCTCAATATTCTCCATCACCAGTGGACGGTATCCGATCATCATAAATCGCAAGTTATAGGTACCAGGAGGGACATTAACGATTAAATAGTATCCGTTGGCATCGCAGGAAGCCCCCATATCAGTATTCTCAATGATAACATTAAGGCCAATAAGGGGCTCTCCAGTTTCAGCACTGGTGACCTGACCAGTGATCTTCCCTGTTGTTGCGGCCCAAATAGAACTACTCATGAGGGCTACTGTGATGAAAAGGAACTTAGAAAAAGTAGTGCTAAGGGTTCGTCTCACGGTTCTATTTCCCAGGGGATTTTACCTCGACCGGGAGGGTTTAATAGTGATTGAAAGTAAAGCATTGTCGTTTGCAAAAGTACTCGTTTTTTCTGGTAATTACCTTACCTAACATAACTATTAGGAAAGGATAGGGGCAGGGAATAAACCCTGCCCCCACGCCTGTGCTATTTCATATAAGTAATTTTCTGGACCTGGGACTCCCTGCCATCCAGCAAAATCTGAACTAGATAGATCCCGGAGGGGACGGAGACACCAGAACTGTTGCGTGCGTCCCATTGGACATAGTGTCGCCCTGGAGACATCCTCTGATTCACTAAGGTCTTCACCTTACGCCCTAACAAATCATACACAGTTAGTTGAATATGACCTTGGATAGGCAGTTCAAAGGCGATCTTCACCTCCGGGTTAAAGGGGTTAGGATAGGCGCTCAGTAGCTGGAATTTCTCGGGAATGGCTACATTAACAAACCCATCATCAATTGCTAACTCTTCAGTCCTATGGACTTCGAAGTCATCCCAATAGGTCGTCCCTC
>CAZBEL010000014.1:0-15484 GCA_964490885.1 uncultured bacterium | reverse complement strand
GATCTTGGTCATGTCTACCTCGGTGATCACATACACGTGGGCAGATGTGTCCAGACTCTGGCGCATGTGCTCAGCGATGAGTTTCCGCATGTGGGTCATTTCCTGGCGCTCACCTGTGAACGGTACCGGTGTAGCTGCAACCGCTGGCGGTGGCGCTTCGGGTGTGGGCACCGCTTTCGGACGCGCCTTTAGATAAGCCAAAATATCTTGTTTCGTTACCCGTCCACCCCGACCAGAACCGGTCAAATCGGCTAATTCAGTAAGAGATATACCTGCCTCGGCAGCGATCTTCTTCACTACAGGAGTGAAAAACTTTTTCGGTTTGGTCTTCATTTCAACAGCAGGTTTTTGCGGCTCAGGCTTTACTGGTGCTGGTGGTGGTGGTGCTTCAGTTTTGACCGGTTCAGGCTCTTCGAGAACAACTGTCTCCGCCGGGGGGCCAGCCGGCTTCACTGCTGCAGCACCAGCATCAGTTTCCACCCGGGCGATCACCTCCCCCACGGGAATGACATCGTTAGGTTGGGCTAATATTTCGATAATCGTTCCCCCGGTAGGTGATGGAATCTCCGAGTCCACCTTATCGGTGCCGATTTCCAGAAGGATCTCATCCTCCTTAATAGTGTCACCTACCTGCTTACGCCATTCTAAAATGGTCCCCTCGGTGATGGATTCACCCATCTTGGGCATGACAATATCTACAACCATCAGTACTCCAAAAGTTCTGTTAATGTGTGGACAATGTCTTCTGTTTGTGGCAAGATCTTCTCTTCTAAAAACCAGTTGAAGGGAACGGGGCAATCCTTAGCCGCCACCCGCCGTACCGGCCCGTCCAGTAGCTCAAAATAGCGATCCGCAATGATAGCGGCAATTTCCGCTCCTGGACCACCGGTGATATTATCTTCGTAAACAACCAACACCTTCCCTGTTTTCTCTAAGGAAGTTTTAATCGTATCATGATCCAAGGGGTTCAGCGTCCGCAGATCAATGATTTCCACCTGGCTGGGGTCTACCCCACTCTTTTGCACCGCTTCCAGGGACTTCTGCACCATAGCGCCCCAGGTGACAATGGTAAGGAGGGACCCTTCCTGGACGATGCGGGCTTTTCCGAAGGGAAGGATGTAATTCTCATCGGGTTCCGGAGTCGCGGCATAACCTTGGCGATAGAGGCCCTTATGCTCCATAAACATAACTGGGTCTTCCATACGGCAGGCAGCCTTCAAAAGACCCTTCGCATCGGCTGCCGTGGAAGGATAAGCGATGCGAATCCCTGGCAGGTGAATGAAATAACCGTCAATGGATTGACTGTGACACAGGGCCCCGTGAATGTAGCCTCCCACCGGTACCCTGATGACCAATGGACAGACCCAGGTGTTGTTCGACCGGTACCGCACCGTAGCCACCTCGTTCCGGATGTGCATCATGGCGGTCCAGATATAGTCGCCGAATTGTATTTCCACTACCGGTTTGTAGCCGGCCACGGCCATGCCCACGGCCGTCCCTACAATAGAAGATTCAGCCAAGGGAGCGTTAAAAACGCGTTCCCGTCCAAAGCGTTCTGTAAGACCTTTGGTAGCCGTAAAAACGCCCCCTTTCGGATCGGCCACGTCCTGACCATAGATCACCATTTTCGGATTGTGTTCCATCTCCTCTTTCAGAGCGTGGTTAATGGCATCTACCATTACGATCCGATCAGCTATGGTATTAAAAGGTGTTTCCTGTGGAGGAGGTGCGGGGGAATATACATAATCCAAGGCCGTTTCCGGGTCGGGGTGCGGCTGCTGGTCTGCCCATTCGGCATCCTCATCTACCTGGATGAAGACCTGCTCTCGAAGACCGTCGAACTCTTTCTTGGTAATCACCCCGGCATCCTGGCACATTTTCTCAAAAACAATGATGGGGTCGCGTTTCCGGTCTGCTTCAAGCTCTTCTGCTGACCGGTATCTACGCTGATCGTCTGAGGAAGAGTGGGGTAATAACCGCACCACATGAGAAACGATGACCGACGGTCCTTTTCCCTTCCGGGCGCGGTCAACTGCTTTTTGGAACGCTAGGTGAGTTTCGAAGAAGTTAGTCCCTTCCACGTCAAAACGCGCCAGATTTTGATACCCGGCGACCACGGCATACACAGAACTGCCTGCGGTTTGCTCGTTAATGGGTACGCTGATGGCGTAAGAATTATCCTCGATATGGAAAATGACGGGTAACTTCTCCCGACTGGCCCAGTTGAGGGCTTCGTGAAAATCACCCTGGCTGGTAGTCCCATCCCCGGCAGAGACATACACCACTTCCTTCGTCCCATCCCAACGCCGGCTCATGGCGCAGCCTACAGCCTGAAGAAATTGAGTTCCTGTGGGACTGGATTGGGTCACCATCCGCAGACGGCTGTGACCGTAATGTTGGGGCATCTGTCGACCCCCGGAGTTGGGGTCATCCTTCCGGGAGAGGAAACAGAGCAACTGTTCCCGGGCCGTCATTCCCCAGCCCAAACAGAACGCCGCATCACGATAATAGGGGTAAGCCCAATCCTCACCGGGACGGAGGGCCGCCACCGCCGCCAATTGCGCTGCCTCATGACCCGAACAGCCAATATGAAAATAACTCTTCCCCTGTTTCAACATGATGAGCATTTTCTCATCTAACCGTCGGGCCAAGACCATATTCCGATAAACATTCAGCAATGCCTTTTTCTGAAATCCGTGTAACCGTGCCATCTAATTCACTCCTACGAAAGTGTCTATTTGGAATACGTTGCCAAACTCTTGTATCAAGCGTGTTTTCACTGCTCCCATATCCTGAGACCTCCCGAGACATTGTTCCAGGGAGGTCACCCCATACTCGAAGATGCCGCAGGGGATGATTCCCTGGTAATAGCTTAAATCGGTATTCACATTCAATGCAAACCCGTGCATAGTGACCCAACGGGAAAGACGTACTCCCAGGGCCGCAATTTTCTTATCACCCACCCAAACGCCGGTTAAACCAGGTTTCCGGCCCGCTCGCACTCCATAGCTATTAATCAAGCGGATTAGGACTTCCTCCAGGGAACGCATGTACCAGCTTACGCTCCGGCGATAATTATGTAAATCCAAAATAGGATAACCCACGATCTGCCCTGGACCGTGGTAAGTGACATCGCCCCCCCGCTCGATGTGATAAACCTTCACTTTGTCAGGTTGGTGTAAAATGTGGTTCTCATCGGCGTTTTTACCTAGAGTGTACACCGGTTCATGCTCCACGAGCAAAAGGGTATCCTCAATCTTTTGTTTGTGCCGCAGGGTGTGGAGCTTTTTCTGATACTCCCAAACCAGTTCATAAGGAGCAAAACCCAAGTCCTCCACCTTAAGCGTACGCCGTGAAGGAATCGTCTGCTTCTTAGTAATCGAACTTTGCCGGAAAGTAGTCTGATTAAGCACTGTCTTTCACATTATTTTAATGGTGGATGGCTTCTCCAAAGGCATCCAAAGCGGCCTCCATGACAGCTTCGGAGAGGGTGGGGTGCGCATGAACTGTCCGGGCGAGATCTTCGTAAGTGGCTTCCAACCCTTTGGCCAAAGCCAATTCAGCAATCAACTCGGTTGCTTCCGATCCAACAATGTGAGCGCCTAAAAGTTCACCATATTTACGATCAAAGATCAATTTTACAAACCCATTGGGGGTGTTGGAAGCCAGCGCACGACCATTGGCCCGGAAATCAAACCGCCCTACAGCAAGATCAAAACCCAATTCCTTGGCCTGTTGTTCGGTGTACCCCACAGAGGCCACTTGGGGTTGGCAATATGTACAAGCCGGTATGGCAGCATAATCCAGGGGGTGGACCTTTCTCCCCGCTGCGTGTTCAACGGCCACATGTCCCTGGGCCGAGGCTACGTGTGCCAGCCAGGGCGGCCCAGCCACATCCCCAATGGCATAAATATGTTTCTGGTTGGTCTCGCAATATTCATTGATGGTAATGAAACCACCTTCAGTATTAACACCAACTGCTTCGAGCCCCAAGTTCTCAATATTCCCCGTTATGCCGGTTGCCACCAACGCCCGGTCAGCTTCGACTACTTCCTCTTTCTCTTTGCGAAGCACGTGCACCTTCACCTTAGTCTTCAAAACCTCCATGCGTTCCACTCGGGCTTCGGTTTTAATGCCGATACCCATCTTTTTAAAAGACCGCGTCACCTCTCGGGAAACGTCTTGATCCTCCACAGGCTAAATGGTTGGCAACATTTCTAATAGCTGAACTTCAGTTCCGAACTCATGGAAAAAGTAGGCGAACTCCACTCCAATGGCCCCAGCGCCAATGATCACCAGTTTCTTGGGCGGTTTAGGAAGCACCATGGCCTCCCGGGCAGTTAAGACCCGTTGGCCATCGGGTTCCATTCCTGGATACAATTTGGGTCGTCCGCCTGTGGCGATAATGATGTTCCGCGCCTGGACCGATACCTGATTGTCCTTTTGTTCCACCTGAATGGTGGTCGGCGATTCCAGACGACCGCGTCCCTGAATATGCTCAATCCCATTCTTTTTCATCAAGTATTGAACCCCTTTAGAAAGGCGTTCAGCCACCTCTCGGCTGCGACGGACGGTAGCGGCGAAATCTACCGAGTAGTCGGGGATCGAAATTCCGTAATCCTGGGCATGTTTCACGTAATGTAAAACTTCTGCATTCTTTAACAGGGCCTTTGTGGGAATACACCCCCAATTAAGGCAAATTCCCCCCAAACGTTCCTGTTCTACAATCGCAGTTTTTAGTCCCAATTGGGCGGCGCGAATAGCCGCCACGTAGCCTCCCGGACCACCACCTAATACCACCAAATCGTATTGTTTCATCATTCTAATCCTAAAAATTCTTCATCCCGATGATACTGAGGAACTCCGTTCTTGTTTCCGCGGAATCCCGAAACTGTCCTAACATGGCGCTGGTAGTGGCAAAACTATTCTGTTTTTCCACACCTCGCATCTGCATGCAAAGATGGCGCCCTTCCATGACCACCGCAACCCCGGCCGGATCGAGAATGTCTTCCAGCGTCTTGGCCACTTGATAAGTAAGGCGCTCTTGGACCTGCAAGCGTCGGGAGAACATGTCCAAGATGCGTGGGATCTTCGACAGACCAATGATTTTTCCGTCGGGCAAGTACCCCACGTGACAACGACCGAAAAAAGGGATCATATGGTGCTCGCACATACTAAAGAATTCAATATCCCGCACCACAACCATCTCGCTGCACTCTTCCTTGAAGATAGCTTCGTTAATTATATCGTCCAGGTTAGCCCGATAACCTTGAGAGAAAAACTCCCATGCACGCGCCACGCGATGAGGGGTTTTCACCAATCCTTCACGAGAAACGTCCTCACCAATCGTCTCTAAAAGCGTTTCGGTTATTTTTTCGATGGTTTCATGCATTGCACTCATTTAGAAAGCCTCCTTAACAAATGTGAGATGCCCCCATTGCTTTTCATCGGGATCTTCGTGAACCTTCTTCTTCAATAACCACACTCCCAGGTAGAAGAAGGGGGTATCCGAAAGGGCAACTAAGACTTTGAATAGAAATCCGTTCTCAAATAGGGACGGAAAGCGGTGCCACTCAATGGTCCCTGTAAGGCATAATAATAATAATACGGTGGCGGTATCAACCAACTGAGAGATGATGGTGGAGCCATTATTACGCAACCAAAGGTGGCGCCCTTTAGTCAGACGTTTCCAGAAGTGGAACAGGCGAATATCAATGAACTGAGCCGTGAGGTAGGCCACCATGGAGGCGAAAATAGCAGGACCAAATAGGCCAAAAACCTGATGGAATATACGATTACTCACGGGGGACCATTCCGTCTGTGGAACGGCATCCGCAATGAGCACTACCGCCAGGATAAACAAGCTGGAAACAAACCCGGCCACAACTACCAGGTCAGCTTTTTTCTTACCATACATTTCCGAAATTAAATCGGTGCACAAGAAGGTGATGGGGTAAGGTAAAATGCCTACCGAGATTTCGAACGTGTACCATCCAAAGGGTGACCAGGTGAAAAACTTTTGGAAAATCAGGTTGGCACTCACCAGTGAGGCTATAAAAATCCCTGTAAGGATAAGATAAAGACGCAGCTGAAAATTCATTTACCTTGGGGTCCATAGTAATCGGTATAGATGGTAGGCGTCTCACGCAGGCGAATGCGCACAAGTTGTATCCCCTCCAGGCGGGGTTCCACCTGTTCCCAAATAAACTGGACCAGGTTTTCAGACGACGGTTGCTTGCCCTTGAACCAGGGAATATCCCGTTCAATCTGGCTATGGTCCAATAGTCGCACCACATGGATCTCAACAACCTTTTTTAACCTCCCCAGATCCACAATAAAACCGGTGTCCGGATTCACGGGTCCGGTCACGGTCACTTCAAGGGTGTAATTATGGCCATGGACGCGGGCATCGGGTCCGAAGGTTTCCTCATTCTGCGCCGGGGTCCAATCATCATGACCGTATTGATGAGCAGCGCAGAAGGTGAAAACTTTAGTTAAATAGGGATCAGCCATTTATTTGCATTCTACAAACATTTATGAAACCATAATTTAGTTTAAATTTAGTAGAACTACCTAAAAAAAGGGTCAAACAACGACTGTATTTAGTCACGCACTCTCACCCTCTTCGTAAGGAACCAGAGCCGAGGGGCACAGATCATTCAAAACACAAACCTGGCACCGTGGGCGCCGGGCAATGCAAACCGCGCGACCATGATCAATGATCATGTGAGTCAATCGTACCCAGTGCTGTTTGGGGAAAATAGCTTCCACCTCTTGTTCAATTTTTACCGGATTGCGGGAGTTTGTAAAACCAAGCAAGTTCATGATACGAATCATATGGGTATCTACTACCATCACCGGTTCCAGGAAACATTCTCCCAAGACACAATTGGCCGTTTTCCGCCCTACACCTGGTAATTTAACCAGAGCTTCTAGCTTATTCGGGACGGCGCCACCGTGTTGTTCCACAATAGCCAGACTGGCCCTCTGGATACTGCGAGCCTTCTGGTTATGGTAGCCACAGGAGCGGATATCCTGACTAAGCTCATCGATCTCCGCGTAAGCGAAAGCTTCCGGTGTGGGATACTTCTGGAAAAGGGATTGGGTAACCCGATTTACCCGTTCATCGGTACACTGAGCCGATAGTATGGTGGCTACTAAAAGTTCATGGGGAGTGCGGTAATTGAGGGAACACCGGGAATGGGGATAGGTCTTAAGGAGACGGGCAAGGACCTTCTGAGCCCGTGCTCGTTTATGGGACAACGCTTCTTTCATTCATCGAGCTTCGTGATCAGGGTAGGTAAATTCCTCACCACCGATCTCCGAGGCAGCAAGAGGGCACATCCCGCTTCCCGATAAGCAGCCAATTGCTTTTTCTGTAACCGGGTTAAAACACCGATGATCCGCATCTGAGGCCGGAGCGTCTTCAATTTTTGTACAAATCCAATTTCCCCAAAATGAGCGTCATTCAAATTAACAACGGCCACAATAGCGCTAGGGGGAATGGACTCAATTTCTTCGCAAAACGTGACCTCATGGGAATGCAAGGTCAACTGTTCGGCAACTCGGGTTCCCAGTTTAAAGTCCCGGAGGAATAGGGCAACGTGGGCCATCGTCTTATGAATTATGAAGTGGACGCGGAGATTTCATTCAATTTCCGACTCGTATCCACACGATACCGGTTGTCGTCATAACGGACGGTAATGACTTCGTGATAGGGATCGTGCTCTAAAAAGAGCAGCCAACGCTCTTCGACGGCTTTAGAGAGGATCGCAGCTTTTTCCTGGATCGTGCGTACCGGCAAGAGATCGTAGGCCATCACCCACGGGAGAGGAACGTGAGGGGCCATGGGAATAAGATCAGCCATGAACATTATGGTATTTTGCCTGTCCCGAACAATGGGATGCATCATTGCCGTTGTGTGGCCGTAAGTGAGTTGGATCTCAATCCCCGGCAGAAAGGCTTCTTTCCCGTCAACTAATCGAAGCATGTCATTCTCCGCCAATACGTCCCAGTTTTCTGGTAAAAAGCTCCCCCGGTCTTTCTCCGAGGGGTTTCGTGCCAGGTCCCACTGCTTGGAGTGAACCCAATAGGTGGCATTAGGAAAGGTAGGAACAATTTTACCTTCTTGCAGCCGTGTATTCCCTCCCGCATGGTCGAAATGCAAATGGGTACAAATCACGTCGGTAATGGTCTCGGTAGAGAAGCCCAGCAGTCTTAGGGAGTTTCCCAAATTAACAGAGGTCGTGTCAATATTATATAAGGATTTGTATTTCGCGGACCACTTATCCCCGTTTCCCGTATCAATTAACACTTTACGTTCTTCGCTAACCAGTAAAAGTGACCGGGTCACCATTGCGATCCGGTTACGGGAGTCGGCAGGGGCTTTCCGTTCCCACAGGGGCTTAGGAATGATGCCAAACATGGCTCCCCCGTCCAAACCGAAACGGCTAGTCTCAACGCTGTAAAGGGAATATTCGCCAATTTTCATGATTTAGGGCGGGGAACTTAACGGTTTTCGTTTTCAAAGACCAAGGTTAACAAGGAAAGATAGGCGCTAAACGTAATACCTTGATGAAGAAAAATTCGTCTACCCACCATAGTGCCAGCCGGTGTCAGCCATCTGGAGCGTAGGTTCGTCCGACCGAAGGTGGGTGGTGACAACTTCGCAAAGAAAGAGGTGATGGTCACCCTTAGGTATAATTTCCACTACATCCACCTCGAGGGCCATGGGAAAAGTTTCCAGAAGAGGATTCCCACGGGAGGTTAGCGTATACCGATGTCCGTTTAGAGTTTGGTTTTCTACGGCTGGTTTACGAAAAAAGGAAGCCACGATCTGTTGTTGATCCTTCCCTGGGAAATGTATAGCCCCATGGCGGGACTTTTGAAGCGTGTCATATAAATCGGAGCCCACGCGAACGGCCATGACCAACATGGGGGGATGGATTGACGTTTGGGTTAAAAAAGAAACTGTGGTGGCGCTTACGTGATCCCCATTCTGGGTGGTCACCACGTACAGGCCGTTGTCGATTTTACGTAAAATCGTTTTCCGGTGGGCTAAAGACAAGCCAGTCAGTCCTGTTTCTCTGGTGGAACGCTTTCCCCTTCAACTGTGATAGGTTCCTGCTTCTTACCCCCCAGGTTGAAAAAAACCCGTACGGATATACCCGTCAATCGAGAATACTCCGAAGGCAATCCGTAAGCAGTATGGGGCGTATCCCCATAACGGGCTTTGGTGGCCTCGTCCATATCCGTTTTCCATTTAAAATTGAATAATTCTGTAATGGGCATGGAGTTAAAATCGTGATAATAGCCTAATTCATAGCCGAAACGTTGACTGGGCTGCCCACCAAGCAGTAACCCCAGGCGGTTACTGCGGCCGCCAGACATCCCTTTGGGAATGTACATCATACGGATGCCCCACCAGGTAGTGGAAGCCGGACGAGTCTTTTTAGCTTTACGCTGACGAAACTTATAATAGGTGAAGTCCAGGTTGTAATTGGGATTGATGCTCCAGGCAGCATTGAGAACGTCCCACTTATCTTCCTTGGAATAGAGTAGACGGCTATAATCAATCCCCGAACCATAAATGGGTAACCCGACCCGGAAACCCACATCACTTTTATCAGAAAGAGCATACCGATACCATATAAAGGGAAAAACGTTTTCCACGGACAAGGTATAACCGTATTTTGATTCACCCTTAGCCATGCGGTCGGTGCTAATAGTGGGGTGGGTAGCACAACCAGCTAAGAGCAAAAGAGCAAATAAACTCCCCAGGAAAATAATACGTGGCTGGATAGGGATTACCGTGTCCTGCTCCCTTTGGAAATGTTCACTGCTCCGCACTGGAAGAGCGCCTTAACCACCCTCGGGAGTGGGGAATCCTTTCCGCTGGGGGTGGGGAGGCAGGTTCAACACTGCATCGCTAAAATAATCTGAAATATGATGTACTATGTCCACTAGAGACACAAGACCGATGGGTTCTTTATCATCGTTGATGATGGGAATATGGCGGAAGCCACCCACGGTCATTTTATTCAACGCGAATACCAAAGGATCACCCATTTTCAAATATTCTGGTGACGGAGTGTAATAATCCTCCACTCGCTCTTTCTGAAGGTTTAAACCCCGTCCGGTGATCTTAAGAAGGATATCCCGCTCGGTGAGAATCCCCGCTAATTTCCCACCTTCTTCTACTAAAAGGCATCCCGAGGATTTTTCCTGTAACAGGCCAATAGCCTTTTTCAAATTAGTTCCCTTAGGAATAATGATAGGGGGCTGTAATTCTAAACTGGAGATAGGGTCCTCTATGGAGACGGCTTCCTGGAACTCGCTCTTAGTTTCTTGCTCCAGTTCGTCCATCCGCTTCAATTCATCATCAAACAAATCATCCATGAGTATCTCCTTCTAAGCTGAAGGAATTTAAAGGTGAATCATCATACCCACAAACGGGAGGATTCACCCGTTTATTTCAGATAAACCATCTTACGGCTGAAGATAATGGGAAGATAGTTTTCCACCTGCGCCTGCAACGTAATGAAATAAATTCCACTGGAATAGTGTTCCCCGCGCCAGATGTAATTGTAAGTTCCCTTTTCCAGGGAGATCTCGTCGAGGAAGACATTCACTTTCCGGCCTCGGGCGTCGGTGACGTAGAGACTCACCACTGCTGGCTGCAGCAAATCGAAAGTGATTGTGGTGGAGGTATTAAAAGGATTAGGATAATTCTGATACAGGGCAAAAACATCCGGGATATTGATCTGCGGACTGGTAGTCTTGGACAAATCATTGGACTGGCCTAAAGTGGTGTAGTTGGCTTCAACCCAGGGCCCCCCGTCGGGTATTCGGCTCTGGTAATGATTACTTTCGGTATAGATGGGGCGGCTTTCAAGACGTTCCCAATCCCCCGCTGGGGTTTGAAGCTCCAAATGCAACCAACGTATCTGGGCTTCATTCGGCTCTATGGTCCAAGTCGAGTCGAGGAACAGGGTCTGGAAAGTATATGGAGGATAGAACTGTCCCAGAATTTCATTATCCAGCACAATACGGTACCCCGCTGGAGTATCCGTTTGCCCCGCGATCTCCACCGCTAACCGATAAGCATCCTGCCAGTAATCCACTTCGTTCAAACTAAAATCATCCTGGAGTAAACTGAACCGGGGCACAAGACTCAAGGTTGAGTCTCCTACCATGTACTGTCCATCGAGAGTAACCAATAAACGAGCGGGGGGATTTACCAACGGTACTTTCTGAATAAGTTCACCGTCCAACCACAGTTCAACCACTGACCAATCCCCTGGGAGTACTACTGTTTGGGGTGAGAGAGTATCGGTGCGTAAGGTAATATCATAGAACAACGAATCTGTCGACCCCTTAAACAAAACTGCCGTTTCTGGTAAAACATCATGGGGAAAAGCTAAGTACAACGCGACGTCCTCCTCCGGAGTTCGGTCCTGCCCATAGATCACGACTGGGGGTAAAGCATTCACCAACTCCCATTCCTGATCATAGGCACCTCGTAGACGGGTTAGGGCACGTTCGACTTTTAAAAGTATCGTATCTCCCTCGGCCTCCCACTCGGATGGTGTCAAATAAAATGTATTGCGATACCGTGGCTCTTCCCAACTCCACCGATCACCAATCATTTGCTGAAAATGAAGACTAAAGGTGTCGGTAGCTATAAACTGATATTCGTTCAGCAAGCGAATCGGGATCCATTCCAGCCACGAAACAGGCCCGGTTTGGTCTCCGTCCCAGATACTTCGTGCCACCTCCTGTTGGAGAGTGGTATCCTCATTTGTGAAGTAAGCATTCAGCGTTGTCTCTACCAAGAGGTACTCAAAAGTATCCAACGAAGTTGAGTCAGGTTTAATCTTTAATGGTTCTAAGTGAGGATATTCTGCCACGTTTTCCTCGACTAACAGGGGCGTGGTAAATGGTGGTGTATCTTCAGAGCTGGAATAAACCACACCGTCAGCATCCTCCACGGTGATGCGATAGAAGTATCTTTGCCCTGGTTCAACTTGCCGATCCAAGTAGCGGAAGAAGCGTTCCTCAGAAGTATAAATTGTCTCGTAAGAAGAGAATAAATCTGTGGTGCGGGAAATGGTGGTCATAACGGGAATAATGTCTTCCGGGTATGACCAAACCAAGAGTACTGATTCAATGCCGGAATAAACATCTAAGACAAGGGGGACCGATGTCGTCTGCCCCTGAGAAAGGGTAAAGAGGACAGTGAGCCCCAGGAAAATGTTTTTTGAGGTGAAGGGTTTCATGACTCGAATACCAGGCGAGACCAAATTTGGAGGATATTCACCAGCCAGGCAAGCATTTTGTAAATACTGTATTCCCAAAGCCGATCGAGTAGATATAATCCTCCCCTTAACATGTTATTACCCTATTTCAAATAAGTTATCTTTTGTATCCTTAATTCATTAGCTACTTTAAGCCTGAAAAAATATATCCCTGAAGGGTGACCTGTGGCTTCCCATCGAATGGTATGGGCGCCGGCCGGGAGGCCTAGGTTCACTAAAGTGGTCACTTCGCGACCCTGTAAATCCAGGATTGTCCCCTGGAGATAATACGAACGAGACAATTCTACCTGGAAAGTAATCGTGCCATTGAAGGGATTGGGGTAGCCCTCGTGGAGTACAAAAGTCCGTGGTACTTGTCCTTCTGGATCGGTTTCCACAGAACTAACATAATTAATGGCAGCCCACACATCAATGATTCCATATCCATAATCATTGTCCGGAATATCAGCACGATGGGCGGTCATCATCAGGGCCTCGCGTACCATCATGGGGGACCAATCGGGATGGGCACTTAGGATCACAGCCACCGATCCACCCACCAGGGGCGTCGCCAGGGAGGTGCCACTGGCTGTGCGATAGCCATAGCCACCTGGGTTAGCACACCAGGTCGCCACACCGCGAGCACAAACTTCGGGCTTAATCCGCCCATCATAGGTGGGTCCATGAGAGCTAAAATCGGCAATTTCGTCGGCTTCGTTAACGGCACCTACGGCGATCACCGAGTCGGCATCGGCAGGGGCAATGATATAATAGGTTAAAGTATCACACGGATTAGTGGGGGGCGCCTGCCAACCCTGGTTCCCGGCCGCTGTTACACAAACCATTCCCAAACTAACGGCGATGTCCACTGCGCGGGTCGTCACCGCCGTGTTCCCATCCAAATCACAATATGAATACCAATCCAAATATCCCAGGGAACTGGAAGCCACATCGGCCCCGTTCTGCTCTCCCCATTCTAATGCGGCTACATAATTATCTTCCTCGATCTGAATCTCATCATGAACAACCTCCGTCTTGGCCAATAAAAACTCCGCCCCAAACGCCGGTCCGATGAGTTGTCCGGGTTTGTACCCGCCCAGAGTGGAAAAAACCATCGTGCCATGACTGTCCTGACCAAAAAGACTGTCCTGATAGGAATCATTGGCTGTGACACTATCCCCATCCACAAAATCCCACTGGGCCACAATATTGAGTGAATCGAAGACTTCGTGAGTGAGGTTGAAACCGGTATCTAACAAGAGCACCCGTACTCCCTGACCGTAATATCCGGCATCGTGGGCCAATTGACAATTGATCTGTTCGATCTGAGCCTGGGCATACCCGTAATCCAGGGAGGTGGAACTCATACTCCGCTGGCGCGCTGGCAAAACGGGCTCATTCGACGGAAGGGGCCGCCTGAAAGTGGCTAAAGGGGTAATCCGGTCAACGCTACTTAAGCGTTTTAGTGCAGGGATACGATCTGGATCCACCCACACAGATATAGCGTTTAGCCAACGACTAATATGCACCAGTTCGGCTCCCTGGTTAAGAACATCCTGAATGTAATTATCACGGACAGGGAGGTCGTACCAGGTAATGTCCTGAGTGATGCGTGCCCGTTGACGCCGCACCCGAACACGGTCGGATAGGCGCACCTTAACAGCCTCTTGCTGGATTTCATCGACGCTCCCTTTATCCCTAAAAAACACCCACACCTTCACCTGACCATCAGAACGTTGGGTGGGATAAATAGAGTATTCAAATCCCCACATGGGTAACACCAGCACCGTAAGCAAAAGAAGCGTTAGTCTCTGAACCATCATAAGCCCAAAATCACATTTACTAAGCTGAGGACATCATATATATCTACCTGACCATCGAAGTTCACATCCGCCACCATTTGTAAATAGGTAGGTAACGGATCCGAGCTAAGGACAAGGTCCACTAACATCAGCACGTCAAACAAATCCTGCTGACCATCTACCACAACATCGCCGGGGAGATAATCCAAGAAACCCTCCACCACAAAATTGTCAAAGAAAAAGCCATCCCCCTGAACGTAGGTATCGCTGGTGAGAATAAAGCGTAGGTAAAGAGAGTCAGCCCCCATGAAAGGTGTCAGGTCAATGGTTTCCGCCACCCACTCGCTTTGGTGGCCGTCGTAGCCGGGTTGACCTTCGGCTTGGGCCCCTTGACCAGAACCCAACTCGGTGTATAAACCAGGCAATGATTGCCAGTTATTTCCCGTTGTAGAAGCCTGGAAGCGGACAAAATCCCAGTTGGATTCAATATCCCAACGGGCCATGAAACGTACCCGGGGATAGCTCAGCCAGGTAAGGTCGAGGGGAGTCGAAATCGTGATAATTCGGGTAACATTGTTCCCATAGGTACCATTGGGACTATCGGTGAAAGCCCAGTTCCCAGCATAAGCCTCGTTAGTAAGTCCCCACCCATTTACCGTATTCCAATGGCCCAGGCCGTTTTCACCGCCATCGGCAAAAACAGGGTAGGGAATACCAGCGATCACCTGAAGCGTATCCCGGAATAGATAACTCTGATTATCATGGACCGCGAGAATCAAGCCCACGGGAGTACCATTAGCCATATCATCCGGCAGAATCAGTTGGGTAGTAAGGGAATCCTTGGTCCGGGCCAAGAGGGAGGCAAATTGATAACCAGTTACGGTAAGCTGAGTGTTATCATTCAAGGCTGTCAGGGATACGTCCACAGGTCCTTGGGAATCGGCCAATCCACGGTTTTGAATGGTGAGAGAGATTTGAAGGGTATCCCCTGCCCGGGGTTGCTCCGGTGTGTGGGTGAAATCATATAACATATAATCGCTTCCGGCCACCAAGGAAAAAATCTTATTAGCATAGAGCTGATCCTGGCAGAGGGGAATCACCCGGTCCTCTGAGGGCCAAAAGCCATCAGCGGAGGAACCGATCTCGGGTGTGTAGGCAATCAATCCACCGACCCCATAGGACCAATCCACGGCATCACCATTGACCCCATAGCCAAGGGTTTCAATACCGGTCCCAACGGCGTAACCATTATAGCGCGTAATGGCCGTACCAATCTCTCGTAAGGTGGTTAGATCAGGTTCTGGGGGATAACTACCGTCCCCCCAGGAATGGATTAGCACATTAGAATAGGCGTGGTAATGGAGAACGTTGGCAAAGGGATGGGCT
>CAZBEL010000013.1:0-15655 GCA_964490885.1 uncultured bacterium | reverse complement strand
TCCCGGATGAAGACGTCATCAGGAACGACTACGCTCTCAGATTCGAGAGGCACAGATGGCCGGGCGAGCTGCGGCGGTCGCTCGAATTGTTAGGTTTCTGGAATATCAATTTGCTCGATGACAATCTGGGGACCTTCGTCTAAGACAGCCTGAGTGGTGAGGCGCGGAATGAACAGGAAACCGGCCACGAGAATGAGAATTCCCATCAGTCCGAACGTCCGAACCGTGACGGGATAGAAAAATTTGATGGTGTCAACGCGTCGCAAAGGAGCCATACTTAATCTACTAATTTCCGCGTGGAATAGTTCAATTTTAAAGCGTCTGCTTTCCTTAGTTCGTTGTGGATATCAGAGATGAGCTCCATCCGGGCTGACTTGTCAGCCTTTAAAGATACCGTCAATTGAGGGTCGGCAGCCCGTTTTTCGTACATGACGTTCCGGACATTCGAAATCTCGTACAATTTATCCTCGATGGAAATGAAACCTTCTTTGGAAATCCAAATGTTCGAAACGTGGGTTTTACCTTGTAGTTTTTCGATACGTCGAGCTTTGGGCAGCTCCACTTTCAGCCCCGTGTACTCTCGCAGAACGGTGGTTACCATGAAGAAGATCAATAGCATGAAGATAATGTCCGGCATGGAGGCCGTGGGTATTTCAGATGAAAGGGTCGTTTTCCGAGCGAATTTCATTATCCAGTCTCGGCAATGGAGATGCGGGTGGCATTGGCCATTTTCAACTGATCAATGACGGCGATGTAATCTTCGTACTTGGTCTTTTCGTGGGCCTTTACGGAGATGATGAGTTTGTCGTTCTCCGCTAATTTCCGCCGGACGACTTTGCTAATGTCTTTAACCTTGGTGGGTTCTCCCCCCAATAGGACCTGCCCCTGGGAGTTAATCAGGCAATTGAGGATGTTTTCTTTCCGAATCTCAATTTCCTGTCCTTCAGCAGGGAGAACGAGCCCCAGGCCTTTATCCATATCGATGGTGGTAGTTACCAGGAAAAAGATCAGGAGTAGAAAGGCGATGTCCGCCATAGAGGCTGTGGGGATGCCTCCCCCTTTAAAGCGACGCTTGGGTAGCATACCGGTTTAGATTACTTTTTTTTCTTCTTCTTTTTGGCTTCCATTTCGTGGAGTTGATCCAATAACTGGACCGAGTTCTCTTCCATATCCAGGATCAACTTGTCGATGCGGTTCACGAACAGGTTTTGGAAGATTTGGATGATCATGGCCACGATGAGCCCAAAAGCGGTGGTTAGCAATGCTTCAGAGATACCACCGGCCACGATGGAGGGCGAAATTTCATCGGCTTTTTTAATGGCGTCAAAAGCCCGGATCATTCCTACCACTGTTCCAGTGAAACCTAACATGGGAGCGATAGTAATCACGGCATTCAGCCAGATCATATTCTTTTCTAAGAAGGACATCTCCAGGGCCCCGGCGTTCTGGATGGCTTTTTCCACCTCTTCCAGACCCCGGTGTAAGCGGGTGAGACCCGCATGAAAGATCTCCGCTACGGGTCCGTGCGTTTTTTCGCAAAGTTCAACGGCCGCATCAACCCCTTCACCCTCTAATGCATCGTTGATATCATTAAAGAATTTTTTGGTGTTGATCGAGGACATGATCAATGAATAGAAACGTTCCCCTGCAAAGCCCAATCCAAAGATAAAGGCAATCAGAATGGGCCACATGAAAGGACCGCCGTCAAGGAAATATTGAACGAGCATCTACACCTCCATTTATGTTCATACCGTAAGGGTTAAATGATCGGCGAAGTTAGTACATCCTGCCTGGAATGTCAACGACACCAATACACAAATTTACTGTGAAGAAACGAGGAAACCAGCAGCTTCATCAAAATGTTTGAGGGACTCTTGAACCTGGACATCTTCCTGCAAGCGGATGCCCCAGGCTTTGTCTTTGCCCCAGTAAACCCCCGCGATTTCCGATTTTAACATGGTTAATAGATAGCTTCGGTCGGTTCTCAACTCACTGGTGTCCACGGCCACCTCTTCCTCTTCTAAGAAGTGTAAGAAGTTCTGGTAATCCACCTCAGTGAGGGACCAGGTATCACGAAAAGTTTGGTAGTCTGGTGGGGGCGTGGGATGCGTGGTAGTATAGGCCGAACTCCAGTTGAAAATGGGTCGTTTAGGACTTGCCAATACTTTACGGGTGGCTTTTTCTAATTTCAATTCCCAGGGCAGGTACACATCCGGCGTAATGCCACCTCCACCGTAGACCGTACGCCCGGATCGGGTGCTGTACTTGGGCCGAGTTTCCTTCAGAGAATCAATGATGGATTCGCGGTTTTCTGAATACAGGTCTGCGTAGTAATCATGGGTGTCCCCATTCTTATAGGGTCTTTGGATAAGGCGACCGCTGGGCGTGTAGTAGCGGGCAATAGTGACGCGAATCGCAGACTCGTCACTGAGGGTGATCTGGCGTTGCACCAATCCTTTGCCGAAGCTGGTTTCACCGGCAATCAGACCGCGATCCAGGTCCTGGATGGCCCCGGCCACAATTTCGCTGGCACTGGCGGAACCGCGGTTAATGAGTACAATAAGCGGAAAGTCTTCACGGCCTTTAGAGGGGTCAGAAATGAAAACTTGCTCGGCTTCCTTCAGCTTGCCCTTTGTGTAGACTAAAGTGTCCTTATGAGCAATGAACAGATTACTAATTTCGGCGGCCTGATCGAGGAAACCCCCACTATTGTTGCGCAGGTCAAAGACTAGCTGCTGCATGCCTTGCGCTTCTAATTTTGCGATAGCCTTCCGCACCTCATCGCTAGTGGTAGCCGAAAAACGGGTAAGCCAGATATACCCTGTTTTTTCATCGAGCATCAGGGCAGTTCGGACGCTGTAAATGGGAATGTCGTCGCGGACGATGGTCACATTAAAACGCTCGCCACCCAGACGCTTGATGGTGAGATCTACACTGGTTCCTTTGGGCCCGCGTAACTTTTTGAAGACTTCTTCTTTGGTGATTTTGTAAGCGTCCTCCCCATTGATTTCGATGATCTGATCGCCAGGCATAAGGCCGGCGCGTTCGGAGGGACTATCAGCGATAGGAGCAATAACCGTGATGTATCCGTGAAGAATGTCGAACTCGATTCCAATTCCCTGGAAAGATCCCCGGAAAAGTTCGTCAATCTCTTCCTGTTTCTTGGGAGGGATGTAAATGGAATGGGGATCCAGCTCGCCCATGATACCCTGGAAAGCACCCTCCATCAATTTGTTCATGTCTACATCTTCGAAATACAGCTGGTTGATATAGTACAAAATCTGATTCATGACCTTAAACTTCTTTTCCAGGATACTGTAAGGATTTTGTGGACTGGAATACAGGACGTGGGAAAAGGGTATGCCCAGAAGCAGGATAACAAACAGGAAGGTCGTGAGGGCGGGGATGTGGGAGCGCTTAAAAAATTGTTTCATGGTTATGACTGAGGTGAAGTTTATAAACCGAAGTAGAGCATGGTGCGAATAACGATCCCCTGGAGTGACGATTCGGGAGAGTCAGCGATGGGTTCTTGATCGTTTAGATACCACTGACCAGCGCCGATTGTTCCTTTATTGTAACCCACACTTAGACGTAATCCTACCCGATCCATTAATTGCCACTTTATGGCAACGTACGGTTGAAAGTTGATGAAGGTACCGCTGAGGCCGGTGAGGCCCCCGGTAAAATTTACAGGTTCTAACGATGAGCCTTGCAGTGCGGCAATAGCCTCCGCGGGTGAAGCATAGCCCGTGGTATCTACAGGGTAATAAAGGGTGTTGTTCTCCACGGTGCCGTAGCGGTTATCGAATAGGTTGTTCCAACGGGGCGTGTTGCTGTGTTGGTCGATGTTTAGATTAACCCGGCCGATCCCAATGAGGGCTCCCGCAGCAATTTCCAGGTCACGGAATATGGGGACCACATACTCTAGGGTGGCCGCTCCCAACATAAAGGTGAATTTCGCCTGAATGGTAGGTGCAAAGTCCCCCGTGTAGGTCACAACGGAGTCCAGAGATATGGTATCTCCAGGAATCTGCGTTTCCTGGATGCCCTCGATGCCGTTGGTTTCCAGATACAGTTTTACCCCCAGAACGTTGCTAATGCGTTGGGAGCCAATTCCGGCATAGCCCCCTAGGCGCCACTGCCCGGAAATGTGGGTGAACCCTTCCCCACCGTACACCGCAAAGGGTTTGGTGAAATTATTTACATCCAACCCAGTTTTGCTTAAGAGCGCTGAACCCGGGAAGGAGTCTAGACTCACGTACATGGTGCTAAAGCCAATACCACCGCCGTAATAGTCCTCTACGGGGTAGAGATCGGCCTGCGCTGCCACCATCACGGGCAAGAGGAAAATCGTGAAGAGACTTTTTTTCATTCGGTGTTGCGATACATAGTTGGGAGGATGTCCGTTAGCAATTTATTGTTCCTGTTAGAAACATAGAAAGATAAATATTGCTTGGCGATGAGGTTCGGTGTTTTGTAAAACCAGGGGCTTTTCCTTGTTTTATTCCGGGGTGAAAGACTATATTCACCAAAATTGGAGGTAAGGGTTATGTGCGCAACCGGAGTCCTTCTGGTTGTAGATTTTACCTGAACTACAGAATGCAAAGTACAGGTCGTTCTTCACACCAGGGTCTCTTCTTTATCCGATATCTCACGGCTGCGTTGGTAGCGGTGTGGATGTCTGCGGGACTCTTGGCCGCCGTGATTCACGTTGAAGGTACCTACGATTTAGATCACGATGGCCAGAGTGAGTTGTTGTTACTCACCACTAGGGATGGTCTCGGCGCCGTGCGCTACGTGGAGATGGACTCGGTAGGGCAACACCAGCCAATTTGGTCTTTCAGTCCCCAGGAGGGACGTTCCTGGCGAATCACCGATGCCAAACTGCTGGATTTAGACGAGGATGGTGTTCCTGAACTGGTAGTCTCTGTCCTTGCAGTGGAGTATAATGGGGATAATTCCCTCCCCTGGCTATATGTTTTTCCCTGGGAAGATACGACTTTTACCAAAACTCCCTTTACCCTCACCGGTTTCAATGGCACGAATGACCGTTTTCGCCCGGTAAATATTGCCCATTATGTAGATCCCAAAGACCAAAAATTGGTGTTAGCAATTGCCCTGGGCAGTCCTTCACGTCAGGTAATCTTATTTAAACCCGTACTCACCGAAACTGGCCTGGAGGTCACCGATCCCGTCGTCCTGAAGCCTGAGCTATCTAAGAATGGTTACGCTCGCCTTTTTACGGGCATATTTCAATCTCCCGGGGGACCTTACCTGGCAGCTTTCAGTCCCGAAGGAAACTTATTGAAAACGACCCTTTACACGCTCCAGGGGGGAATCCGGGAAGTGGTCTCAGATGTCCTGGTTCTTCAAGGGTCCCGCAATCTCATTGGTCCGGCGATCACTGCTCGTCCTGGTGAGTTGGCTGGTATAGAAAACCTCTTACTACCTTTTGAGGATGGCACTGTGCTTGCCCTTGCCTATGCCGACAGCGCTTTGACCCTCACTCCCAGTACATTCAGCAAGCAGGGACTGTTTGTGCTTCCCGTGGGTGCCAGCGATCAGCAAATTAATGCTACCGTACTGGCGCGTGTTGAACAGGGCTTGTACGGGCCACCGTTGGAGATTTCCGAGACGTCTGTTTTAGAAGCTCCTGTTCCCCAAGCTGTTCCGGAGAAGGCTATGCCAACTCTAACAATTCAGGACTCTATTGTGTTGGGCGATACCCTTTTCTACCAGGCTACGCCGGATACAGCCCACGGGTTTTATAGTTTTCGTTGGTTACAGCGTCCGCCGGCCGGAGCCCGTTTTCAACCCCTCACGGGGTTGATTGAATGGGCGCCTACAAAGGAACAGTTAGGTCCCCAGCAATTTGCCTTTACGTATGCTATCCGGCTGAGGGAGAAATTGGTTAGTGATTTGGATTCCCTGGGGGATCGTCATCATCTAACACCCGTATTGGAACAAAACGATGTCCAATTTACCATTTTGGTAGTGGATTCGGCTCAACCAGTACTTCCCTTGGTAGAGGTTCCCAGGGAGATGTATCGTGTGGTTGTAGCTGTTCCAGCCAAACCCAAGGAGGAAGGGCGTTTTACCTTCGACGGCGAGGCTCCCTTCGGCGTCCAGGTAGAAGAGGTGCAACTGCCCTTCCCCGTGCGGCAGAGGACTTATTATACTCACACCATCGCAGCCAACTTGGGTGGGATAACGGATGATAAACAGGCCCTTTTCTCCTATCAAAAAAGTGGATCAGACGAGGATCGAACTACCCTTACCATTACCCATGACTTCAGCGCCCGTACCGTTCATCTTTCGTTAACCCCTACCAGTGACTCTGTGGCACAGTCTTATAATCCCGAGGATTGGCTGGCGGAGCTCTATCGTTATCCTGAATATTTTTTCCGGGGCTTTCCCCAGGGGATGCTCATGGATACCGTGGGACGTGCCCTTCGTTTTTCCATAGGAACTGAGACGAAACCCCTTCCACGACGGTACTCCACGCTCCAGTTATTTAGCCCCACGAAGCCGGAGCATATTTTAACTTTACGTTTCCGTGACATCGACCTCCAAGGGGTTCGAGGTAATGTAAAAGTAAGGGAGGACAGCAGCCTGGTTGTCACCACAGTGATTGATTTCAAGGGTGTGGTTGTGCCCCTCGATTTGGTCATGGATGTGGGTTTGTTGGAGGCAGGGGAGGCGAAACGGGAGGTTACAAAGGCCTCTTTACCACAACCGGAGATAAATCAGCAAGAAAGTGTAGCGGGAAAGGGCGAGCCCGCCGCGATAGATGAAGCCTCCATAGTGGTTTCACCCGGAGATACACTCTCGGTTCCAGCTGCCACTTCAGAGTCGCCAGCCGCCCCCGATACAAACGTCGTGTCGCCCGATACGACGGCCCCATCGGAGGTGCAACCACCCACTCCGCAGCCATGAGAAAAGTCTTCATCACCATTGGCCTCCTTTTCTTGGGTACCTGGCTGTATTCCCAGGAGCTGCAAGTGCTACATTTAGAGGGCACCTATGATCTGGACGGTGATGACTTGCAGGAGTTCGCCACAATTGAGAGCGGGACTCGCCAAGGCCAACCTTTGCAGGTCATTCGTTATTATGAATTAGACGCAGCGGGTTTTCAACAACTCCTCTGGGAATTGGAGGCTCCCCCGGGCAAGTTAGGCAATTTTGTTGGCGTTTTACTAGGTGACCTGGAAGGGGACGGTACTCCAGAACTCATTACGGTGATGAATCTCAGTGATGAAGGGGCAGCGAGCATTTCCCAGCCGGTTTTGTTCTACTACCAGTGGGAGGGAGACGGTTTCAGCGAGGACCCTACGGGCTCCTTGAATGTTGCGCCAGGGAATGCTTTCTTGCGCTGCTATAATTTTGACCTGTTAGATATGGACGGGGATGGGGATCAAGAACCCATCCTGGCTTTGGGTAGCCCCTGGCGAGGTTTTGTGGTCGTGGATGTGTCCGACAGTGGGGAGTTAAAGATAGTGGCCCGGCTGCGCCCTGATGGATTACGCTCGGGATCCGGTTTTGTCTATGTTTCTGCGGTGGACTGGGACCGGGACGGTTTAGACGAAGTGGTAGGCTACAGCCCGGAAGGAAATGTCCTCCGCATCCAGCCATTCTTTAACGAGGAGGGAACCTTTGTACCGGGCGAGCCGGTGAAAAGCACCGTTCGCGGGATAAATGGCCTGCTTCCCATGGCAACCAAGGCGTTGGACTGGGATTTGGACGGGTTTGTGGATATTCTTCTACCTTTTCAATCCGGCCATTTAGTTGCCCTTACCCTCTCCCCAGCCACAGTGGCAGTGGAAACCATTCCCGTGGATGGGGGCCCCCTCTCTGATCTGAGCGTTGCTGACTTCAACCAGGACGGATTAGAAGATTTACTCTTAGTTTCGGGCGAGATGAATATGCTCTCACTAGTTTACGGTACGGTTGAGGAAGAATTAGCCCCGGAATACTTTACCCTGGAAGGAGAGCAGCCGTCAGTCCAGGTGTTTGCTACCCTCCCGGTCCTTACCCGGGGAGTGTACACCGGGAGCCTTGTGGCCGCTGGTTGGGACGGTACGACCAGTACACTCTTTATATCCGATATCGGGAAACCCTCTCCAGAACGTCTTGCACCCCCTGAGGAACCGGAAATGGAACATCCGCTATTGGAAGAGGAAGAGGATGATTTATTAGCCTCCTTCCCGGAAATCTCGCCAGAAGAGTTGACCCTGGAATTTCCTAAAATACCCCAACCCATCCGCACAACGGGGCAACCCCTCCCCAAGGATGTCCTCCCTCGCCATGTTCTGCCGGTGAATCAACTATTTGTGTACGCCATTCCCGAAAATGAGGCGCGCCAGTTCTTCAGTTTCCGATGGCTACAACCACCACCTAAGGGTATGTTCTTCCATTACGAATCCCGGTCCATTCAGTGGGTTCCTGACGAAACCCAATTGGGGGCGTTCCGGTTGTCCTACCACGTGGAAATGAAGGTGGGCGAAACCATTAACCTCCAGTCGCAGGATGAGGATTCCCTGTTGACCTACCAGGTGGTCCCTCAGTTAGAAGGTTATGATGAAATGGTGTGGATCTATGTAAACGATCCCCCTGTGATTTTGTCCGAACCCCAGGGGACCGAGTTTGTGGCCAATACCTTGTTTACTTACAAACCCGTCGTCCAGGATCGCAATGTGGATGCAAGGTTGTATTACGATTTGGAAGTGAAACCCGAGGGCATGGAATTGTTAGAGGATGGTACAATCGTCTGGCAAACGGATAGCACGGATGTGGATGTCTATGACGTACGTTTAGTAGTCACGGATGGGTTCGATCGGGCTGTTCAGGAATTCAAGTTATTTGCTCGCGCTGGCGTTAAGATTCTTTCGGAAGCCGATTCGCTGGCCACGGTGGGGCAACCGTACCATTATCAGGTAGAAGTGTGGCGTCCCGATCTCAAACAGAAGCTGGGGTTTCAACTTCTGCAAGCGCCGGAGGGGATGACCCTTAGTCCAGAAGGGGCCATCGACTGGATGCCCACTGTGGCCCAGGTGGATACCCAGCGGTTCACCATTGTAGCCAACCACGGCGTAGCTACAGACACCCAGACGGTAACTGTTTTCGTGAACCATCCACCCATAGTGGAAGCGGCTCCGCCACCCGTTGTGAAGGTTGAAGTGGGGGACATTTGGGAATTTCAGCTGGGTGTTAGCGATCCCAATCAGCGCGACCGGCTTACGTTCACCGCCCAGGAACTACCGGAGGGGATGCGAATGGACCCCTACTCCGGGCGATTGCGTTGGGAACCCGCCCGGGAGAACATTGATTTTTCCAACTTAGTCATTGAGGTGACGGATGGACGGGAAACCAGGACCATCGAGAGCAGATTCTTCGTGAACGCTCCGGTGAAGATTGTCTCTATGCCCCCCTTACAGGCTACCGTTGGGGAGCCGTACCAGTATCGCATCATGGTCACCGATCTCAACACTGCCGCACTCTTGCCTTACGAACATCCGGTTTTGGTAGAGGATGTGAGCAAGATCAGGATTTATTCGGTGAATATTTCCGATGATGTGTACAGGGAAAATATTCAACGCTACATCGGTGACTGGGAAAGGGCTGACGTAGTCTATTTGAAAGACCAGAGCACCGGGGACGTCCCAGAGGTATCGCGCCTGAATCTTAAGAAATATGTTCATTCCCTATTTTGGGAAAATGACCGTTTGGTCATCGTTTTGGAAACCATTGATGACCGCACAGTGAGTATTAAAGACGTGCTCTGGGAATTTTTCCAGGGGTCTCAGGGGAAACCTCCTAAGGTGATTGTGGAGCGCATTAGTCCTATTCGCTACACTCTGGAAGAGTTTCCCGATGGGATGGAAGTTGACGAGCTCACAGGGACCATCAATTGGACCCCCGGCAAGGATCAAGTGGATACGCAGGTAGTCAGTTTGTTAGTCTCGGATGGCTACACGAAGGATGAGCAGACTTTTGAAATATATGTGAACCATCCCCCCACTATTGTTTCCACGGCTCCGGAATTGGCTGTAGTAGGGGAAGTTTACCGTTACCAAGTCCGGGTGGAGGACAAGAATTCTGATGCTAAACTAACCTATACCCTGTTGAAAGGGCCTCAGGGAATGCAAATGAGTCGTAGCGGCAAGGTAGTGTGGATCCCCAAGCCAGCCCAGATCAATGGTCATCGCTTTGCAGTGAAAGTTAGCGACGGCCTGGCGGAAGATATTCAAACCAGTCGCGTGTTCGTAAATATTCCTCCATCCATTATTTCCACACCTAAGCCGGTGGCCCTTACCGGGTATGAATACCGCTACCGGGTAGTAGCCGAAGATTTAAACGGAGATAAGATCACATTCCGCCCGGTTCGTTTACCGAAGTACGCTGCTTTTAATAAGAAGACTGGCTTGTTGCGTTGGAAACCCAGAAATAACCAGGTGGGTCCTCATGACGTCATAATTGCTGCCATCGATAGCCGGGGAGCCGCTACCACTCACGAGTTTCAAATTCACACCTTTGCGAACCCAGATGCCCGACGATTCGTGAATACCGGCTGGCCCCTCTTACTCACCTTTGTGGGGGTGATGTTTGCCTGGGGCATGGCCCAGATGTGATTTTAACTACAGGTTAGTTTTAGACAGCGTTAAGAATTGTTTTGAGGAGGGCCCGTTCCCCCTTAGGATTTACTTTAAACTTAACGGGAAGGGCATAGAGCGGTAAATCCACATTGGGAAAGGCTTTGAACTTTACTAAGTCTTTTTCGGTAGTAACGATCCATTGCGCTTTAGTACGTTTTAGGATATTCTTTAGCTGGCGGAGATCCGTAGCGGTGTAGCGGTGGTGGTCGGGAAAGACCAAGTGTTTTGCTATCTGTGCCCCTGTGGATTTAAGAGATCGTTCGAAGCCCCGGGGATCCCCCACGGCGGAAACAGCAATGATGGTTCTGCCCGAGAGAGTTGAAATATTTAAATTGGAATTGTTGATCCCCGGTAGTGTCTCCCCCACCACAAGGGTGCTGTAGTAATAGGGCACGCGGGTCTGGCGGGCTTTGCTTAAAAGAAAAGGCGATGGTTTTTTCAGATTGGCCTTGGTGAAGAGGAGCAAGTCCGCCCGACGCAAGTGGAACCATGGCTCCCGCAGGATGCCGTAAGGAATCAGCTTATGAGCGTATTTATTGTCCTGGCTGTTAATGAGCACTAAGTCCACATCCCGTTCTAGGCTTCGATGTTGGAAAGCATCGTCCAGAAGAATGATGTGGGGGTTGAATTTTTGAACAATGAACTGACCTCCCCGGTAGCGATTCTCGTCTACAACGATGGGAACACCCGGTAAGGCCGCGGTCATGAGGGCGGGCTCATCTCCCACGTCCACCCAGTTGTCGTTGATAATCTTTTGACCGTCGGAGACCAAGACCGTTCCTACCGTGGAACGACCGTACCCCCGACTGAGGACAGCCACCTTATGGCCATATTGCATTAACAATCGAGCTAGGTAAATAACGGCAGGCGTTTTCCCCGTCCCTCCTACAGTTAGATTACCTACGCTCACCACCGTACAGGGTAGTTTATGGGAAACGAAAAAGCCAACGGTGTAGAACAGATTCCTCCAGAAGATAACTCCCCAGTAAAAGAGGGCCAGAGGAAATAAAAGATAACGGTAACGGGCCTCCAGGGGGCGTTGTTTAACCGGCAAGTCGGTCCACCTCCTGTTCTAATTTGTCCAGGGCGGTTTTCAATTGTTGGACGCACTTGTCGTAGTCATCATCTCGGTTAAAGATGAGGGGTGTGCCGTACCGGAGGAACGTCCGCCCAAAAGGTTTTGCCACCACAAAGGTATCCCAGTTAGTGAATTCCCAACGGTGCGTGGATTGGCTAGCGACGGGGATCACCGGGGAACCCGTTTTCATGGCAGCCCGGATGACGCCTGCCTTGGGGATTTTTGCCGGTCCCTTTGGCCCATCCGGGGTGATGGCCACCAATTGGCCAGGGCGCCGGAGGGTATTCACAATCTCTTCGTAAACTTCCCGGCCACGGTCACTACTTGAACCGCGTAGTAAGTTCCATCCAATACGGGCGCCGATCTGGGAAATGATCTCGGCATCGGCGTGGGTCCCAGCTACACCGTAATAGCCCCGTCCAGCCAAGTTCATGAACAGTCCCAAAAGGCGTCCGTGCCAGATGGCTAATACTACTGATCGCCCGTCCTGCAGTAAGGTTTGAAACTGTTGCGCGCCGGCAATGTCCCATCGGTTAGTGGCGTAGGCAAAACGAAGGAACCACTTGCCGAGGTGTACGCTTAGCCAGAGTAACAGTCGTTGTTTCATAATTTTGACCGCTGAAGAATTGCCTTCGCCGTACGTTCATAAACGCCAGGTTCTCCTAAAGCCTTGCGTACGTTTTTGAAAGCAGCTAACATAGAGTTGCGTTCCGGGGAATCGCGCAAGAGTGGCTCTACGGCCTTCGCCAGATGTTCTGGTGTCATGTTTTCTTGTAGGTATTCTGGCACTACCTGTTCGTCAGCAATGAGGTTGACCATTGAGGCATAAGGAACCTTGGCCATGTGTTTCACTAGGAACCAGCTCAAAGGATTGAGCCGGTAGCAAGCCACTAAAGGCGTGTCAAAGACGGCGGCCTCCAGAGTAGCCGTTCCCGAAGCGACCAAAGCAGCCGTGGCGTGTTGAAGGGCCAGACGCGGGGTGTCCTGCTCCACGTGGATGGTCGCGGGGAGGGGAGTTAGCATTACATGTGGGGCTTTCCCAACTATTATCTGTAGATCATCCCCATTGTTCCGGAGTCGGGTTACCGCTCTTAGAAAAATGGGCCAGTGCCGGTCGACTTCCTGCTGCCGGCTACCCGGGAATAGGGCTATTAGTGGCTTCGTTAGCTCTAAACCGTGACTCTGGTAAAAGGTGTCGCGATCCATAATTGGTGGCTCATATTCGGCAAAGGGGTGTCCCACGAACATGGCCTCCACTCCCCGTTCGCGGAACCACTGCTCTTCGAAAGGAAAAATACACAGGGCCTGATCTACGTAATCCCGGAGTAGGTGTACCCGTTTTTCTTTCCAGGCCCAGACCTGAGGGAGAATGAAATAGGTGATGGGTATTCCCAGGGGATGGATTTTTTTTGCCAGGCGTAAGTTGAAACCAGGGTAATCAATCAAGATTACGCGGTCTGGGCGGTTTTCTTCTAAGAGGGCCACGGTGCTTCGCATGAGTCGACGGAAATAGGGTAGATGTTTGATCACTTCGGCGAAACCCATGATGGCCAAGGAGTTCACATGTTCCTTGATCTCCATGCCTTCCTGAGCCATGCGGTCACCTCCATGGCCTAAGAACTGCGCTTCCGGGGATATTTCTTTTAGGGCGCGAAGGAGTCTTGCACCGTGCAAATCACCGGAAGCTTCTCCCGCTACAAAAAAAAAGGTGGGGCTCATACCAGAGGAAGTTTATCCTTAGTTATCCGGGAAAGGGACCAAAGGTTACAGGACCTGAATTCTTAACGTTAAGAGGATCAGGATGAGAAGCACATTTTGGAGGGTCCGCCGCTCTGTGTTCAAGGTTTTCCAGAATGGGGCTGGTGTATGGTTCACGGGCTTTTTCCATCCCCGCAAGCGGGGGATCAACCGTGGCACATGGTGTTGGTAATTGCGGTACTCCTCACCGAAAAGATTGGTAAGGGTTTCTTCCTCCAATGAAATGATGAGGAGGTACTGAACGGCGAAGAAAAGCCAAGTGGTAATTAGCATCGCTAGCAAATTAGGCGCCCCGGCTATGAATACTATACCGGTATACATGAGCATGTTTCCTAAGTAGAGGGGATTGCGCACGTACCGAAAGGGTCCAGCAGTGCAAAGTGAGGGAGCCCCTACTTGACGGGTGCGTGTCACCCCCCCAGCGTAGCTCACGGCCCAAAAACGGATGGCCTCTCCCAGTAGCAAGCAAATAGCTCCTACGCTGATGAAAGGGAGTGACGGCTGTGCGAAATAGATGATTAGTAGCGCCAAGGGGATGGGCGTGTAGCTACGGTATTTAAAGAAAAATTCGCGGATGTCCATTAAGGGTTGTTACTCCAAGTCTTCCAGGATCAGGTCGTGGATTTTAGTGGCCACTGCCAGGGCTTCTCGACCAGCATACCCATCTACAATAGGGGCGGCTGTTCCTTGAGCGGCCTGGATGAAATTTTCCAGCTCTAATTGCAGGGCGTCCACCTGTTTCACCGGGGGTTTTTCATAGACGATTTGCCGTTGGATACCGTTGCGCTCCAGGGGTGCGGTTACGATGGCCTGGGGATCCTTCTCCTGGGCATCCAGTACGCGGTAGACCTCCGTCAGGCCTAAAAGGAAGTCTATGGTTACGTACATCTCTCGTTGGAAGATCTTTACTTTGCGTACCCGATCCTTGGCCACACGGCTAGAGGTAATGCTGGCCACCGTGCCATTTTCAAAACGGATGCGAGCATTGGCAATGTCCACGGAGCGGGTCATGATGGACACGCCACTGGCGCGGATGTTTTTTACCGGCGATTGAACCAGTGATAGGATAATATCAATGTCGTGGATCATGAGATCGAGGACGACGGGAACATCCGTGCCCCGTGTGTTATAAGGAGCCAGCCGCTGGACTTCAATGTACTTGGGGTTTAGAGAATAGTTTTTAAGGGGTAAAAGGGCGGGATTGAGGCGTTCGATGTGCCCCACCTGGATTAGGACCTGGTGTTGCTCTGCAAGGCGTAGGAGGTCATCAGCTTCGGCCACTGTTTCCGTAATGGGTTTCTCGATAAACACGTGTTTCCCAGCCTGGATGCACCTTTTCGCTATGGTGGCGTGAGTTGGGGTGGGCGTCACGATGGAAAGGGCATCACTGGCAGTGATAAGGTCATCAAGTTCTTTGAAGGTCTGGATGTGGTACCTGTTGGCCACTTCCTCGGCCCGGCGGTGATCGCGGTCGTAGATACCTACCAGAGCGGCTTGTTTCAACTTGGAAAAATGTTTGACGTGGTGTTGACCCAGGTGGCCCACGCCGATGACACCGATATTCATGGTTACGATCCTTATCCCCTGGATTCTATTAAAACGCTGCTTGACTCGTTAAAATTAACCCCATCTCGAAGTATATCGGAAAAGGAAAACCGTGTGCCCCTTACCCGAATCTGAAGGGATTGCTTGGCTATCTTACAAGCGAATGTTGGAATAATCACCTATCTTTTTAAGGAAATAGCGCATTAAATGAAATTGCTTGCATTTCCCTCTGAATACTATCAATTTGCGCCCGACAATTCGAGGTAAGATCAATTCCATAAACCAATTAAACGTGTTGCGGAAGTCTGCTTATGAGTAACGATGTTAAGTCCGGGATCGGCTATTTAATTCCAGTGGGAGGTCTGGTAGGTTTTGTCCTTTCCCTCATAGCCGGGAATTACCTTTTAGGTATCTTTTTTGCCGTGGCTGGTGTTTTGCTCTGGTTCCTATATATGGTCGTGATGGAAACCAGTCTGCCCACTACTACCGGGAATGTGATTATTCTATTTGGGGTCTTGTTATCCTTAGCCATCTTTTTGAACTACGGCTGGGAGCAAACTATTTGGGGTGGCTACACTTTCCGCGCCGACGGGTCTATTTTCTCGCTGGTCATCCTTTTCTT
>CAZBEL010000012.1:11830-16578 GCA_964490885.1 uncultured bacterium | reverse complement strand
CGCTCCCAGATCCTAGCGATTTACCTGGCGGTAGAGTTGAATAGATTCCTCTTGCTGTTTTGCCAGCGACTGGAGCGCCTTAATCTCCTCCCCTTCTGATAACTCCTCCCGGCGCTCAATGCGTTTGTCCTTCAATCGAGCCAGGGCCCGCCGGAGCGCCTTGGTCTCGACCTTATCCCCGGCCTTCATGGCCTGGTACATATCCTTTTGTAGTGTTTCAAATAACGACATGAGTTCTAATCCTTACTCTTTAGCATGTTGTGTAATTGGAAATTCAAGTTTACCCTTGATCAATGCGTTTCATGGCGATGAGGAGTTGTTCTTGATCATATTCAAAGCCGATAAAACGTCTCCCCATGCGTTTTGCCACCAAGCCCACACCACCCCGACGCATAAAGGGATCCACTACCCAGTTGAAACGGAAACTGCTAACTTCCAGAATCCGTTGAACCACTTGAGGAGGCAAATCATCGAAGGTCTGGCCCGAGGACTTTTTCTCAAAATCTAAGATGTCATCCCAGAAGTTAGAATGGGCCGACATAGTGCCTAACGGCTTTTCATTAACGATCGTTTCCCGGTTAAATTGGAAATCACCCGTCCTGGTGGCAAACCAAACATCGCTTAACATGTTTGTCCAGGTAGATGAAGGGCTAAATTTCTCTGCCTGAGGATTTCTCCAGGTAATGCGTGCTTGAACGCGAAAATAATTACTCAAAAGGGCGTGATACATTCCCGAGAATCGCCAGCCACAAGCTAAATAAATGGCCCCAGTTGGTTTCAACACCCGATAAGTTTCTCTCAACCAGCGGTCGTTCCACTCATAGTAATCCTGCAAGGTCATGCGCTGTGGAGCGGAACTATCCCCCCTACCAGGTTGCTCCGGCGGGCTCGTAAGGAGCAGATCCACTGTGTCCTTGGGTAGTTTAGCTAACCCCTCAGCTCCTTCACCCAAAAACAGGCCCTCCAACAGGGAACCCGCGTCAATATCCAGTTCCTCCAAGGTTTGAATTGCCGGTAAATAACGGTACAGATCGGCAACCGTAATGCCCGGATAAGGTTCCAAAGGATTCTGGAATAGGGGGTTAAGGGGATCTTTGCTATGACTGACCATGATAAAATTTAGAACCCCTGAAGATTACAAAAAATTGATTCCCAAAATTGAATGGTGCCCATTCTTCCCCCCGGCCCGGTGAACCTCGAAAGTTATTTCTACCATTTCCTTGGGCGCGAGCGACATAGAAAAATCAAAATAAGTTATTGTTTGCAAATTTTCCCAGCCAGAGCAAAATTCAGTGTTGTGTCAAAGAAAGTAATATTTATTTGTACCGGTAATTCTTGCCGTTCACAAATGGCTGAAGGTTTACTCCGTGAGATGGCAAGTGACCATTATGAGGTTTTTAGCGCCGGAACGCACCCCAGCCAGGTTCATCCAATGGCTGTTCGCGTCATGGCCGAATGGGGTATTGACATCTCTAACCACACCTCCGACCCCATTGAGGACTATCTTGATAAAGGTATGGATATCGTCATCACCCTCTGCGACCATGCCAACCAACATTGTCCCACCTTCCCCGGCAAGGTAGAGAGAATTCATTGGAGCATCGACGATCCTTTTCGGGGTTGGGATTATAGTCCGCAGAACCTTGACCCCTATCGGGAAACACGCGACGAACTGAAGCAAAAAATCGAAGACTTTTTAAACCAACACCATGAGTAAACTCATGAATTAGTTCCCAATTTGTCCTCTATCGTGAAGTACTTTTTCTTTTATCTCTTGTTTACTATTCCTCTGTGTGCTCAGGTGCTCATCACCGAGGTCATGTACGATCTCGATGGCACCGACTCACCCAATGAATTTGTGGAACTGTTCAACCCGTCTACAACTGATACAGTGGACCTTGCTGGCTGGCAGATCCGTGACAAAAGCAGCACCGATGCCATTGTTGATTCAGGCTTCGGTCTGGAACTGCCCCCTTTAGGATACGGCCTCCTCTTAGAAGGGGATTACAATTTTGACACTGGCATTTATGCTGACTCCATCCCCCCTGGTGTCATTTTGATGAAAGTGGACGACTCCAGCATTGGTAATGGTCTCTCCACCAGTGACTCCCTATATCTCATTGATTCCAGTGGAACAACAATAGACTCATTAGGGTGGACCGATATTGCACCAGACGGATTTAGCCTTGAGAAAATTCGTCTTAACTACCCCAATACTCCCAACAACTGGAGTGCCAGCCAAGACTCTCTGGGAACTCCCGGAACTTCTAACTCTGTTTTACCCCTTCCCGTGGACGGCGAACTTTTGCCAGATTCCCTGGCTTTTTCACCAACGGTCATTCTCCCGGGGGAACTTGCTATGTTTTCCATCACGATCACCAACCAAGGGTTAAACACCATGGCGGGAGAACTCATCATATCTTGGTTAGAGAACACGCTGGAGACCCTCACCGTCCCCATGATGAACCCGCTGGATACACTTACACTAACGGCACGTCTGGGGCCATTCCCTTCCGGGCTACAAACTATTTCGGCTACCCTGGTCATCCCCACCGATGGTGATACTACGAACAACGAAGGTTCTGCCTATTTGGGAGTGCGCTACCCTGCGAGAACATTTACTATTAATGAATTTCTACCCCAGCCATCGGAGGGTCAAACGGAGTTTGTGGAGTTGATCTACCACGGTGATGACTGGATCGACTTGCAAGGTTGGCGCATCACGGACAACAGCGCTGGCCTTGCTTACCAACTACCCGAAGCTATGGTAGCAGCAGGAGAGTTCATCATTGTGGCGCACGATTCGGCTCTGATTAATATCGTTCCCCCAGACGTGAAATACTTGGTCCCCCAGGGTGGCTTCCCTAGCCTTAATAATACTGCCGACGAGATTCGAGTCTTTGATCCCTTCGAGACATTGATCGATTCCCTATCCTACACAAATCACTGGGGCTATTCTGCAGGAATTTCTATGGAAAAAATACTTCCTTATTATTCCTCAGAGGATTCTGCTAATTGGTTGCCCGCCATTGATTCAATTGGTGTGACTCCGGGAAAAGTAAACTCGGTTACCCCCTTAGCACTCGATGGTGCTCTTAGTTCCTCCGGCACGCAATTTATCCCCCTCTTCCCACAGCCAGATGAACAGGTTATTGCCACAGTCACGGTGGTAAATGTGGGTATTGATCCTTTCACCGCAACGCTACTTGTGTATTGGAACTCCACCCTTTTAACTCAAGCAACAGTACCCACCCTGGCTATGGGGGAAACAACGCAGGTAACCATTACTCTACCGCCTTTCCCGTCCGGAAATCAGCTCCTTTTGTTTACGTTAGACCTGCCCGGGGATTTGAATCCGGCAAACAACAGCTACACCGATACTCTCCACGTGCGGTATCCATTTGGAGTAGTACAATTAAACGAGTTCATGGCTAAACCCAATAATGATCAGGTAGAATTCGTCGAATTAGTAAGTTTGATAGATACCCGTCTTGAGGGCTGGTCCATCAGTGATAATAAAAAATCTGGACATCGCCTCCCAACCGTTCAGGTACAAGCGTACGATTACCTCATTATCGCCGCCGATTCTACTTTGTTTCCTCTCGCGCCGCCAGGGGTTCCTTTCCTCATCCCTGCCCGAGGATTACCGGCCTTAAACAATAGTGGGGATGCCCTTTATCTTTACGATATGGCTGGCACTGTCATTGACTCCTTAAACTACGACTCCCAATGGCCCCTAGCTGACGAACGCTCCACAGAGAAAATCCGCCCGGAGTTCACCTCCTCCGATCCCCGCCATTGGAAAGTGTCCACGGCCCAAGCTGGGATGACCCCTGGTACTCTGAACTCCGTGGCTCTGTTTGACCTTGACGGTGCCTTGCTTCCGGACTCCATCCGGCACGAGCCACATTACCCGCTTCCTAATAAACAACTCAGACTGCTAGTCCCAGTCTTGAATGTGGGGGTAACCGACTTCAGTGGCAACGTCACCGTAGAAGAACAGGACGAAGAACTGGCCTCAGTTGATGTTCCCAACATCACTCCTGCTGAAACAACAATTGTAACCTTGCATCTTGAGCCTCTCTCCCCTGGTGAACATGCACTCCAATTAGTACTTAGCGGCCCCGGCGACATGAATCCTGCCAATAACATCGCCCATGATACCATCCTGGTAAGTCAGCCATTTGGAACGGTCACTATCAATGAATTTTTCTGTCGCCCCGATAGCAACCAGACTGAGTTCATCGAACTGTACACGTCTCGCCAGATCGAACTAAAAAACTGGTCCCTTAGCGATAATGCCAAGCGACCACATATTTTCCCTACCGTAACACTGCTTTCCGATAGTTACCTAGTCGTAAGTGCAGATTCTTCACTTTTGGAAGAGTTTCCCGAGATTCAAGCACTAGTAGTGCCCCAAGAAGGATTTCCCAGCCTCAATAATACTAGCGACGCCATTTACCTCCATGATGCCACCGGGGCGATCATTGACTCTCTCGCTTATACAGAAAACTGGCCCATCATCGACTGGCGTTCCACGGAGAAATTCCGCCCCGATTTCACTTCTAACGATTCACAGCATTGGGGTCTGGCAGTCAACGAGCAAGGCATGACACCTGGTACTGTAAACAGTGTTTACTTTGGTACCCTACCAGAAAAAGGAAGTCTACAGCTTACACCGAACCCCTTTTCGCCAGATGGGGACGGTGTAGATGACGTCCTTACCATGCACTATCGCCTTCCCTTCT
>CAZBEL010000012.1:0-11730 GCA_964490885.1 uncultured bacterium | reverse complement strand
CCAGATGGGGACGGTGTAGATGACGTCCTTACCATGCACTATCGCCTTCCCTTCTCTCAGGCTACAGTGAGAGTGGAAATCTTCGACGTGATCGGTCGCACCATTGCCACCCCATATTGGAATCGCTACATTCCCGAGGAAGGCATTCTAACTTGGACAGGGAAACGAGCTAATGGGAAATCAGCACGCACAGGAATCTATATTATTAAAGTCACCGCTCGAGATGTAGCCACCGGAAAACATTGGGAAAAGATAGAAACTGTGGTGTTAGCGAAACGATAACCTCAGGGAATCTTTCCTGTCAAAGTAGATTAGGCTTATCTAAGAACGGCGGCTGTTTATTTCGGCCCCAAATACGCATCAATAACCCAGGTGAGGGACCAATTGTGACCCAAACGATGTCCATCTAAAAGAGGCGGTAATACAGTCACAATACTCCCTGGGATGTTCACTGCTTGTGGATCTGTGTCCAATTTACGGTAGGCTCCATCCTGTTCTTTGATGGTACGCCATTGATAGAGGGTAACCCCGGGGGATAAAACGAAAGTACTATCAAAAAGCACCGCTCCATGCCCACTGCAGCGCTCCACGATTGCCGGGTGCCCTGCCAACGGAGCTGCAACCACGTGGACTTCGAACGTATGCACTGACTCCGGCCTCTCGCCAGCCAAGGAGACTGCTAGCAAACCCCCGTAACTGTGGGCAATTAATACCAACTTTTTCACTCTTGGGGACCACCCCAACAAACGCTGGACATCTTTCTGAATAATCTTTACCAGGATATCCGGACATAGGGTCCAATCATAATGATAAAAATACGTGGGAAAACCTGTTTGGGCTAATCGTTTAAGGGGATAAATCCATTCATAACCTTGGGAGGCATAGCCGTGAAGGGCAATATACACTATAGTATCAGAAAGTATTGATACGTCAGAGATACGAATCAATCCCATCGGAGCCGTCATTAATTCTAACCCGCTTGCCTTGACGTAATCGCCGAGCTTTAAATCCGCTATCGAAATTTCGTGGACATCTGACGGGAGAGTCTGGCTACAAATTACTAGTGGAGTAAAAAAGAAATTACCGACCAACAGAAAAGTTAATAAACGATGATTCTTGAATCGTTTATCTAATAATTTCATGACAATTGACATATTCACTTATCAATCCTTATAAAAAAGGGGTGAATCATCACCCCTTGTAATTTACTAACGAATGGAACTTAAAATCCGATCCCCACATTAAGATTCAACGTCCCAAAAGCATCCTCACCGGGATAAACGTCTTTCGCCATCGTGTACCGGTAATTGAGAAAAGCGTCGAAAGCCAACAGTTTTATTTGCAAACCCACCTGGAAATGCAAACCATTAGCGTCAATTTTATTATCCTTTAAATACTGGGCTAAATTATCTTCCAAATTCTTGGGATCAAAATCACTTTCTAGGCTACCGCCTAAAAGTTCTTTTACCATGTCAACGGTGGCTAAGGGTGTCGAACTATGCCAATTCAAGCCACCTCCCACATGGAGTTTCGCCCCCCCTAAGATAGGGATCCCAAAACCGATTAACTTTTTCCTAACGGTAAGGTATGCTGAACCCCGTGCCCAGCCAAATGGAGTCGGTTCCATCTCCGCAAACGCATTTTTAAATTGGAAATCATAACGATTTGCCACTAACTGAACGTCTGCTTCCAAATCCACAACCGGAATCGCATCAATGTAAAAGTAACCTCCAATACCATAGGCATTATCAAAGCCCTGTCTTTCTAAAGAAACTAAAGCACTAGGCGTATCAGTACCCCCGGCGATTGATACCATGTCATAATCCGTGTGCAGTCCAAAGCCGACTAAGGCGAAAGCTCCACTCGTGGGAACAAATAGCACTAGAAGCACAATCAATAAAATTCTCTTCATTTTTACTTTACCTCCATTGTCACAAACTTGTTTTAATGGGTGAAAGTTAAATGAAAATTAATACGATTCCAGGGTTAAAATGATACCTGTGCACTCCATCACAAGCAGGAACAAACAATACCGGAAAAACATTACACCTCCAAAGCTGAAAGGAGTCATTATGTTGCGATTTCTATTAACGGGGTTTTTACTTTTCAGTCTAGTCACCGCAACCTCTCAGAAGGTCATAAAGACCAAAACGGTAGCCGTAAAAGAGGATGAAGATGAGGTTGAAATCAAGGCCCATATAGAAGATAACATTCTCAAGTTGACGATTACAAAAGACGGTGATGCCAGGACGTATGAAGTAAACCTGAACGACGAAAAGGCCCTGTCAGCCTTAGAGGATGAATTAGAAAATTTAGAGTTCGACGTTGATGTGCAGTCCCTAGTGAACGAAGATGAGGAGGACTCCCGGGACATCTTCATTAACCGGATGAAAGGGAAAGGGGGTTACCTGGGAGTCCAAATCCAGGAACTCACCGATCAGCTTCGAGATTACTTTAAAGTCAAGGGGGATGGTGGTGTTCTCATTTCTGAAGTGGTTCCTGACAGTCCCGCCGATAAAGCTCGCCTTAAAGCAGGGGACATTATCACCCGGATCGACGACACAATTATTAGCGACCCACGGGAATTAACTCATACTATTCGGAGCTACGATCCAGAAACGAAGGTGACGGTAATGTACATCCGCCGTGGTAGAGAACAAAGCACTACTGCCACTTTAGGGGAACAAACTCGCGTAAAATGGAAATTGGGCATGGAGCCCTACGCCCATGGCTATTTCTTTGACAAGGATTATTCTTTTCCCAAATTCATTACTCCAGATTGGGATGAGTGCCGTCCTCCACAACTACCAAAAGACATTCAAGAAGAATTGAAAGACCTCCGCGAAGAAATGGAAAAGCTGCGAGAGGAAGTAGAAGCCTTAAAACAACCTTAAGTCCACTGGGGTCAGCAATCAACCGGCCCCTCATCCATTGTTCTTCTTTATGAAGCCCCAGGGGGAAATACTGTGGTACGTGGAAAGCTACAGTGTTGAGTGTAACCCACCCATCACGGGATAATTGAAAAGGATTCACACGTTCTCATCACTATTGGAGAGGGTGGTTTACTATGAAGCGGGATAAACCGTTGAATCTGCTCCCATAGGTCAATAAATTGACCCTAGAGCATTCTTTATAATGATGATTCATAAACGCACCTTCGTCCTCTTCTTATTGGGCTTTTGCACCCTTTTTCCGCAGGATTACTACTGGCCCATTGAGTCCGGGAAAGCATTCTCCTCTAACTTTGGAGAGTTCCGGGGCGACCATTTCCATATGGGGCTTGATCTCAAGACGGATCGTACTGGTTACCCCGTCTACGCTGTAGAGGACGGTTACATCTCCCGTATGGTGGCCAATTTCATAGGGTACGGGAAAGCTTTATACCTCACCACCGAACAGGGCTATACTGCCGTTTACGCCCATCTGGACCGCTTTTCACCATCCTTGGAACAAATCTTGCGCAAACAACAGGAAAAAAATCAATCCTACCTGGTGAACACTTACTTCCGGCCAGGGAATTTCACCGTGAAGAAAGGAGACATCATCGGTTACTCTGGGGATACCGGATATTCCTTTGCTCCACATCTGCATTTTGAAATACGCAACGCCAAGGAACAGCCCCTCAATCCCCTGACACACGGCTTCAAAGTTCCTGATCGTTTGCCTCCCGTTCCCCGCGAAATAGCCATCATTCCCCTCGCCTCCAACACCTGGATCAACGGTAGCGCTCTGCCCCAGATTTTGCCTCTCCTGCGGGACAAAAAGGGACGTTACTCCTTACCGGACACAGTAAATGGCTTCGGCTCTTTCGGACTCGCATTACGGGTCGTGGACCGGATTCAAAGCGTTCCTAATAAATACCAAGTATACAAAGTCACGGTATCGGTTGATCAACAACCAGTCTACAGCTTAACCTTCGATAGCCTTGATTATGATGAATCTAGATTGGTTCGCATCGTTCAGGACTATCGTTTGAAGCGTCTGAACTTAGGCGCGTTCATACGCCTATACCGTCGCAATCCCATCCCGAAAACAACAGTAAACAGGGATAATCAAACAGGGGTCTTATCGTTAGCGCCAGGCTATCACTACTTAGAGATCAGCATAGAAGATGCCGCCGGCAACCGAAGTTTCTGCACTGGCACATTATTCATCCAACCCCCCATAGAAATAGCCCTGCAGCCCCTCGATGAAACAACTAACAGTCCTACCTATTTGCTAAAACCAGTACGACCTAAATTTCCGCTAAAGTCTGTTACAGTTTACAGCTTTACCCCCTTCGGCTATGCCGACGCCCAGGTGACCATCCTTAAGAAAGAAATTACTTCCGATGGTCTCCGTATTACCCTCCCTCGTAAGCAAGTACAAAACCGATCATTGCAATTTTTAGGAGTCAACATTTTAGGGGGTCACTCTAAGCCAATCCACTGGTCAGGAGCATTACCAAGCACATCCCTTACCAAACCAGAAGTAAATCTGGAAATACGCCAGATCGAGGGTAACCTGTATTTCCAGGTGGATGCCAAACCGTTTACCCCATCCCCTCTTCTCCTGAAACTTCAAAAAGGGTCCCGCATTATACCCATTCCTATGGAACAGATCCAGCCCAACGTGTATTTAAGCCCGGCTTTAACCCCCGCTACCGTAGCAGGAACTGACCAGGTCACCACCCTTTTTTCCAACGATCTGGACTGGGAAACCCGCTTCAAATTCAACCCTCAGTTAGCCTTACCCAATACACTCACTACCGTCTTTTCTAATGATCGCTTGTGCTCGGCTCAAATCCTTCCCACTTCCGTTTACGATTCCACCCTCATGTGGATCGAAGCCGTGGACAACCCCGCTCCTGTAGAAGGAGGCACTTTACTCTCCCGGGTTTACCAACTCCAGCCTTTTGACGTACCATTGCGGGACACTCTACGGGTTGGACTCCGCTACGAAGAAGCCTACCGCGATCTGGAACACCTAGCTCTGTATTACTACGATGTGGACGACGGCTGGACTTACATTCCCTCTCACAATTCCCGAAGCCGCCGCGTCCTCACCGGGGCCCTATCCAGCCTGGAAGCCGTGGCGATTCTCCAGGATACAACTCCACCATTCTTTACCAACTTTTTCCCGGATGACGGTGGACACTACCAATTCTCAGACGTGCGGAAATTAAAGGTGCGAGTACAGGACGATCTCTCGGGCATCGATCCCCGGGAGTCGGCTCTTTCCCTTGCTTTGGACGGTGTTGCCCTCTTATTCGCCTACCAACCGGTGAAGAAAGAATTGTCCTACAACCTGATGGAACCCTTATCTTCAGGGGCACACACCATGAAAGTTACCGTAAGAGATAAAGCCGGCAATTCCGCTACTCAAACCATTCATTTCACCGTTGACTGATGTTTTTCCCGTACCGCGACGATAATCCCCGCATCCTGGTTCCTTATGTGAATTACTCCCTCATTGCGCTCAATGTCCTGGTCTTCCTTTATCAGATGGGACTCGGACTCACCGATCCCCGACTCACCATGCAATTTGTTTACGACTATGGACTCATCCCGGCTGACTTCGCCCTAGTGAACATTTTCACCTCCATGTTCATCCACGGAGGGCTGTTTCATCTGGTGGGGAATATGTGGTTCCTGTGGATCTTCGGAGATAACGTGGAAAGCGCCTTTGGCCATTGGAAATACTTTGTTTTCTATCTACTCTGTGGGATTGGTGCCGCTTTAACCCAAGTCGTGATCAATACCTCCTCCCTCATCCCCATGGTTGGTGCCAGTGGGGCCATCGCCGGTGTGCTGGGAACCTACATGGTTCGCTATCCCCATGCCCGGGTCCATGTCCTGATTTTCATCTTCATTTTCATTACTACTATCCAGGTACCAGCCTTCTACGTCCTGGGGTTCTGGTTCCTAGTTCAACTCACCAACGGACTGGGAACCTTGGGCATCGACACTACTGGCGGTGTGGCATGGTTCGCCCATGTGGGAGGGTTCACGGTAGGGGTTATTCTCGACCAGCTTTACCAGAAAGTTCGTTTTGAACGCTACTAACTCAGGAGCACTATGCAAGCACTGATTGACCAAGCCATTGCCATGCGTTCCCGCGCTAAGGCTCCTTACTCCCATTACGCCGTTGGAGCAGCCGTACTGACTAAAGAGGGAACCATCATTGGGGGTTGCAACGTGGAGTCCAGCAGTTACGGACTCACTTGTTGTGCCGAACGAGTCGCCATTTACAATGCCCTGGCGGCCGGACACGAGCATTTCAAAGCCTTAGCCGTGGCCACTGAAAATGGAGCACCGCCCTGTGGCGCTTGCCGCCAGGTAATCTGGGAACAATGTGGCGATATCCCGGTGTACCTCACCGACAAGAATGGGAGTTTCACCACCACAACCAGTAAGGCACTCTTTCCAGAACCTTTTGACCAGACCAACCTGCAATGAAACCCACCCCCATCCTGATAGGTATTGCTGGCGGAACTGGATCCGGTAAAACCTCCATCGCCAAACAACTTCTCCATGAATACGGCCCAGGACAGGTGGTGGTTATTGAACAGGATTCTTACTACAAGGACCTCTCCCATCTCCCCCTAAAAGAACGCCATCTCCAGAACTTCGACCATCCCGACGCCATCGATTTCGATCTCTTCACCCAGCAGATTAAGCAGCTCCTGGCCGCTGAACCTATCCAGGGACCCATTTACGATTTCGCCACCCACACCCGCAAGAGAGAAACACGGGTTGTCGAACCACATCAGGTCATTGTGGTTGAGGGAATTCTAACCTTACACTACCCGGCTCTCAGGGACCTCATGGACATCAAAGTGTATGTGGAAACACCGGCAGACATCCGTTTTATCCGTCGGTTAACGCGGGATACCCAGGAGCGCGGACGATCTGTTCAGAGTGTCATCGATCAATATCTGTCAACAGTAAGGATCATGCATCAACAATTTGTGGAGCCTTCCAAATATTATGCCGATATTATCATACCGGAAGGAGGGCAGAATATCGTCGCTATTGATCTTTTGAGGACTAAAATACACGCTATTCTCAGGAATTTGTAAATGTCTCTAATCCTGTCTCGTCAGACTGGTTCCATTGAGGTCATTTGTGGCAGCATGTTCAGTGGAAAGACGGAAGAATTGATCCGTCGGTTGCGGCGAGCCAAGATCGCCAAACAAAAAATAGTTATCTTCAAACCGCGCATTGATGATCGCTACAGTACCAAGCACATCGTTTCCCACAACCAAATGATGTTAGAAGCGCACATTGTGGAAGATGCTGGTGAAATCCCCTCCCTGGCCCAGGAGGCTGACGTCGTGGGCATCGACGAAGGCCAATTTTTCGGCCCCAACTTGGTATCAGTTTGCAAAACCCTGGCAAAGCAGAAAAAACGCGTGGTAGTGGCTGGCTTGGACACCGACTACCGCGGCGAACCTTTTGGACCCATGCCTACCCTCATGTGTGAAGCCGACTACCTGGACAAGCTTCAGGCGATTTGTGTGGTCTGTGGAAATCCAGCCAGCTACACCCAACGCACCAGTCAGGATTCCGAACAAGTGATCATTGGTGAAACGGATATCTACGAAGCCCGCTGCCGCCACTGCTACGAACCCCCGAAAAATGAAGGAGGTTAAAACTCCGTGCAACGACTAATTGGATTCCTGGGAATTTTCGCTATCCTCGGTCTGGCCTACTTACTATCCAACAACCGCAAGGCAATCAACCTCCGCCTGGTGTTATGGGGATTAGGGCTGCAACTATTCTTTGCTCTGTTTATTCTGGTCACACCCATTGGTAAACCGCTTTTCAAATTCTTCAACAAAGCTATAATGACCCTCCTGCGCTTCTCCGACGAGGGTGCTTATTTCGTCTTTAATAATCTGGCTCTCTCCCCAGGGCAAGAGGGGTCCTTAGGAATGTTCTTTGCCTTCCAGGTTCTCCCCACCATCATTTTCTTCTCTGCCGTCATGGCCATCCTGTATCACCTGGGTATCATGCAATTCGTCGTGAAAATCGTGGCCAAAGCTATGCAAAAAACCATGCAAACCAGCGGTTCAGAGACTCTATCTAACGCTGCCAACATTTTTATTGGGCAGACCGAAGCTCCCTTTATCATCCGCCCTTTCATCGAAACTATGACCCGTAGTGAACTCATGGCCATCATGACCGGTGGGTTTGCCACTATTGCTGGAGGGGTCATGGCTATTTACGTGAAGTGGCTCTCGGATATTCCCAATATTGCCGGACACCTCATGGCAGCTTCGGTAATGAGCGCTCCCGCTGCTCTGGTGATAGCCAAAATCATCTACCCCGAAACCGAAGATTCCCCCACGCGCGGAACCCTGAAAATGGACCTGACCAAGCGAGATGCCAACGTCATGGAGGCCATTGTGCACGGTTCCTCGGATGGCCTACGCTTGGCCGCCAACGTCGCTGCCATGCTCATCGCTTTCGTTGCGTTAGTGGCAGGGATCAACTATGTACTGAATCTGGTAGGACTGAGCCTGGAACAAATCTTAGGGTGGATCTTCTCTCCCCTGGCCTTTGCCATGGGCGTCCCGGCGGAAGATATGTTTAAAGTAGGAACACTCATGGGGGAGAAAATCGTCCTCACCGAACTCATTGCTTACGGTGATCTTCATAACTTGACCTCTCAACTCAACGAACGGTCGGTCATTATTGCTTCCTATGCCTTATGCGGCTTTGCCAACTTCGCCTCCATTGGCATTCAGATAGGTGGAATTGGCGCTCTGGCTCCCAACCGTCGCCGGGATTTAGCTCAGGTAGCAATGAAAGCCATGTTCGCCGGGGCCTTGGCCTCCTGGCTCACTGCGACCATTGCAGGAATGCTGATTTAAGCTTATTATTGAACGGGATCTAATACCATGCGACTCATATTTATCGGCCCACCAGGCGTGGGAAAAGGGACCCAAGCCGAACGTGTCAGCAAACATTTTGGTATCGTCCACCTGTCCACGGGGGACATTTTACGTGCCGAAATAAAAACCCTGAGTCCCATCGGCCAACAAGCCAAAACCTATATTGACCAGGGCCACCTAGTGCCTGATGATATCCTCCTTACCATCATGGAACATTATCTACAGCGTCCTGAATGTGCTCAAGGATACCTCCTGGACGGTTTCCCCCGCACTATCCCTCAAGCAGAAGGTCTGGATCGCTTCTTACGTCAAACGCGCCAATCCCTTGACGCGGTCGTAAACCTGACTGCCGAGGATGAAGAACTCATCCAACGCTTGTTAAGAAGAGGAATAACTTCTGGACGTACCGACGACAACCCCACCGTCATCACTAAAAGATTAGAGGTCTACCGAAAATTGACGCAACCCATCTTAGGGTATTATGAAAAACAAGGCCTCTTAAAAACCGTCTATGGGGCCGGGTCTATTCCTGAAATAACCAACCGTATTTTGAAGGTATTGAAATAAAATGTTAAGAGTAGGGTTAACGGGTGGCATTGGTTCCGGAAAGAGTGCCGCCAGTAAAATCTTTGCAGAACAAGGAGCCTTTATTTTCGATTCAGATGCCGAAGCAAAACAAATCCTCGAAACGAACAAGGAGGCACAACAAGAACTCATTGCGGAGTTCTCCACAGACATAATCGGAGCTGACGGTGCCATTGACCGGCGGAAACTGGCCCGTGTTGGTCTCCAAGACGAAGATCATCAATTGCGCCTGAACGCAATTGTCCATCCGTACGTGTTCAATCGTATTGACAAAGCCTTTGAAAAGGTCAGCCAGGGGGAAAAATACAGCCTCTTCATGGTGGATGGCGCCCTGATCTACGAATCGGGTTATGACCAGCATCTCGATTACGTTATTGTCGTTACCGCTCTGTTTCGGCACCGCCTGGAACGGGCTCTGCAACGGGGAAACCTAACCCGGGACGAAATCTTAAAACGCATGGACTTACAATGGTCCGAGGAAGAAAAACTGCGCATGGCCGACTTCGTTATCCATAACAACGACGGTATCGAAGAACTGAGAAAACAGGTCCTGGAAATCTACCGCAAACTGACCTGAGAACCCGGGTTTACATCCCGGAAAGCTTCGTTAGTATTACACCATTAGCTAAGCTGATTTTTTCCCAGAAGAACCTCGTTTAATACTAAATTAGCTTCCTATATACGGGAACCAGCAATAAAATTGGAGGACTGGCATGGAAATTCGTGATCGGCGCGTACTCATCTTAGGAGGTTGGGGATTGGTGGGTATGGCCATAATACGCAGGCTGGTTCAGCACCAACCTCGAGAGGTGGTTATCTTATCTCTTATGGAGCAGGAGGCCCGGGAAGCTTGTGCCACCATGGAAAAGGAGGCGCCCCAGGTAAAATTCACACCGGAATGGGGTAACATTTTCGTCCGCACGGCCCTAAAGGACTTCCCGCGAGAAACGCTTCTCAATAACCCTGAGTATCGACACACTCTCATGGAAGACACCATGGAAGCCCTAGATGAGGGGACCATGGAAACATCTTTTCTGCACCACGTAATTAGTAAGCATAAACCGGATATCATCATCGATTCTGTCAACTCTGCGACAGCGCTGGCTTATCAGGATATCTACAATAGCTACTACAGTTTAAAACAGGAACTTTCCCAGGCCCAGGAAACGAATACACTCTCGCCAGAACTCACTACGGCCCTGGAAAAACTACTCACGACCCTGTACATCCCTCAAATAATCCGCCATGTACAAACCTTGTACACCAGCATGGTGGAGAATAAAACTCGCATGTACATTAAAATCGGCACTACCGGCACGGGTGGCATGGGTTTGAACATCCCTTACACCCACAGTGAAGAGCGACCATCGCGGGTTTTGTTGAGTAAATCTTCTTTAGCAGGGGCCCATACCATGTTGCTATTCCTCATGGCACGCACTCCTGACGGGCCCATTTGTAAAGAGATTAAACCCGCAGCAGCCATCGCCTGGAAAGGTATCCATTACGGGGAAATAAAACGCCATGGTCAACCCATTCAACTCTACGATTGTCCTTTGGATAAAGCAATGGTGTTAGAGGATACTTTTGATTTTACCACTGAAGGAAACTGGACCGCTCTGGGAGACACGCTCCGCTCGGTGTACATTGACACGGGTGAAAACGGAATCTTCTCCATGGCCGAGTTCGAAACCATCACCTCTGCCGGTCAGATGGAGTTCGTTACACCCGAAGAAATCGCTGCAAACGTCATCTTAGAGATCCTCGGGGACAGTACCGGCCATGACATATTAAATGCCTTGAACAATGCCATCATGGGGCCCACGTACCGGGCTGGCTACATGCGTCACCGGGCCCTGGAAGAGATGGAGCGTTTAGAGAAAGAACACGGTGTGGAGAGCGTCGCCTTCGAAATCCTGGGCCCTCCACGACTGTCCAAGATTCTCTACGAAGCATACATTTTAAGGCAGGTTTGTCCCGAACCAGAGCGCATCCTGGAACAGGACTACCGGGAACTCACGGCCGCAGTGGAACAGTACCTGTCCCAAGCGCAGGACCTACGGGCCCAAATCCTATCTATTGGGATTCCCATCTTACTCAGCGACGGTAAACATCTCCTGCGCGGTCCAGAAGTAAAGATTCCTGTCTCCCTGGGACGGAAATCCATCCGCATCACACCCGCAAAAATCGATAACTGGGCCTATGCCGGTTGGGTTGATCTCCGGGAAAGCAACATAAAGCTATGGCAGGATCGCATCCGCCAAATCCTG
>CAZBEL010000011.1:0-16973 GCA_964490885.1 uncultured bacterium | reverse complement strand
GTTTGGGATTTTCATTGATCCCACCAAGTGTAAAGGGTGCGCAGAATGCGTTGACGCCTGCGGCGACCACAATGCTCTAAAGATGATCACCAAAGTGGACGAGACCATACCCCGTTACCAGAAGGCTTTCGATTTCTTTCGGTCTTTGGGTCCCACCCCGAAGGAATATATTAACGAACGCGTCTTGGTGGATATGATGCTGGCTCCGGAATCACTCCTCTACACGGGCGGCGCCGGTTCCTGTATGGGCTGTGGTGAGGGAACCGCCCTGCGCATGATGCTGGCAGCCACGGGGTTTGTTCATGGCGCCGAGAATGTTGCCCTGGTGGCGGCCACGGGGTGTAATACAGTATACGGGTCCACCTATCCCTACAATCCCTTCATGGTTCCCTGGACAAATTCCCTGTTCGAAAACGTGGCCGCCGATGCTTTGGGCGTCCGGATTCGCTGGAATCAAATGGGCTGGCAGGATAAGAAAGTATGGGCCATCGGTGGCGACGGGGCCATGCTCGATATTGGGTTTCAGTCCTTATCGCGTTTATTGGCCTCCGGCCTTGATGTGAATGTACTGGTATTGGATACCCAGGTGTATTCCAATACCGGTGGCCAAACTTCCACTGCCTCTTACACGGGGCAGGATGCCAAGATGTCTCTGGCGGGGAAAGCCATCCACGGCAAGACCGAGCGGCGCAAGGAGATTGCTAATTTAGCCCTCATGCACCCCGACGTGTTCGTGGCCCAGACTACCCCGGCACACATGAATCACTTTTACAAAGCCATCCTCTCCGCGAATGAATATCCAGGTCCCTCGGTGATCAATGTTTACACCACATGTCAACCGGAACATGGCGTCGCAGATGACATGGCGGCTCACCAGGCCAAGCTGGCGGCCGACAGCCGCGCTTTTCCCCTGTTCATTTATGACCCCACCAAGGGTGAACGCATGTCAGAACGCCTTTCGCTCCAGGGTAATCCGGCCAAAAATCAAGATTGGTATGTGAACCCTAAAACGGGCGAGCAGATCGATTTCATCTATTTTGCCAAGACGGAAGGGCGCTTTGCTAAACATTTCGACGCGGAAGGTAATCCCACAGAGATTCTCTTCCGAGCCCAGGAAGATCGCCTAAAGAATTGGCGTCTGCTACAAGAGCTGGCAGGTATCATTTAGTTCTTGAATAACATTAGCCTTGGGGTGGGGCGCGTTCCTCGAGCGAAAGGGGGAGTAAATGAGTTGGCGCGAGCAATATAAACGCATCTTTGGTGTAGGTCCCACGGGTGTTGCTGCCACCTTGCCCATTTGGGGACTGTTCTACGGGGCCGAACGCTTACTTCAAGTTCCACCCATGCCCATTCACCCGGCGTTGCGTTGGATACTGCTAATTATTTTTCTAATGGACGTAGTATATTTGGTTGGCGGGAGTATAAAAAACTTAAAAATTTCTGATCGTGGTCGCACCTTGATCGTTACCGGTCCCTACCAATTCGTCCGCCACCCTTTGTACAGCGCCCTCATTTACTCCACCACTGGAATTCTGGCTTTCGGGCTGCGCTCTTGGGGGTTGCTCCTTTCCGTCGTTCCCCTGAGCCTATTCTGGTCATGGCACGTACGCAAAGAGGAAGCCTACCTCATAGAGCGCTTCGGCGATGGGTACCGCCAGTATATGGAGACCACCGGACAGTTCTTTCCATCATTTAAATCCCTGAAAGAAGGCCGGGATACCTGATAAACGTCTAATCGACAATATAAACCGAGAGAGAATCTTCATCCCTGAAACGGTTTTTTCGCATGTGGAAAACAGTGGAAGAACAACCCTATAAAAGCGTATAATCGTAGGCTAAAGATTTTGCCAAACCATTGAGGAACATCGTTATGATTACTAAATGGACTCCCTTTATTATTATCGCATTACTGGCAGGAATTACCATGGCAGGAACAAAATATCCCGGTTATACCTACATTAAGTCTTCCGGCGGCATCGATGAGTATCGCCTGAATAACAATGATTTGACGGTGCTTTTGATGGAAGATCATTCCGCTCCGGTAGTCACGTTTATGGTCACTTACCATGTGGGCTCCCGGAATGAAGCCATTGGCTACACCGGATCTACGCACTTGTTGGAGCACCTCATGTTTAAAGGCTCCCGGCGCTTTAATAAACAGAATGGCCGGCCTATCTGGACCGTTTTGCAAAATGTGGGGGCCATGATCAATGCCACAACCTGGATGGACCGCACGAATTATTTTGAGCTGTTGCCCAGCGAACACTTGGAGCGGGCCATGCAGATCGAGTCTGACCGCATGCGTAATGCCCTTTTGCGGGACGAAGACCGCCAGCCGGAAATGACGGTGGTGCGGAATGAATTCGAACGCGGGGAGAACGACCCCTTCGATATTCTAGACAAGAACATCTGGGCCACGGCTTACCAGGCTCACCCTTACCATCATTCTACCATCGGCTGGCGCTCCGATATTGAGAATGTTTCTACGGAAAGACTGCGACAATTCTACAATACCTTCTATTGGCCCAACAACGCCACGGTGACGATTATTGGTGACTTCGACACTAAGAAAACCTTGGCCATGGTTAAGCGCTACTTTGGTCAGTTTCATCGCAGCCGGGAACCCATCCCAGAAATGTATACTACCGAACCCAAGCAGGAAGGTCCCCGACGGTTTATTATTAAGCGCGCCGGGCAGACTGGCATCGTAGGGGTGGCCCATAAAACACCTCCCGGCCTGGACGAGGATATTTACCCCATCCAGATTCTATCTAAGGTTTTGGGAGGTGGAAAATCCAGCCGCTTTTACCGAAAGATCGTTGACAAAGGTTTGGCCACCAACATATTTATGTGGGACTTTCCTTTCCACGATAACGGACTGTTCGTTACCTATGCCTTCTTGACCCCGGGCACCGATCACGCCCAGGTGGAAAAGATCATTTTAGACGAATATGAAGCTATTAAAACGAAGGGGGTAACCGAAGAAGAAGTGGATCGTGCCAAGGCCCAGATTAGAGCCGAGATGGCTTTCAGTCGTGATGGTTCCTACTCTGTGGCCAGCAGTCTTAACGAGGCCATCGCCATGGGGGATTGGACCTACTACACCACCTACCAGGAACGGATTCAAGCGGTGACCGCAGAAGACGTCCAGCGAGTGGCGCAAACCTATCTGGTAGAAGATCAAAGCACCACCGGATATTTCGTCCCAGAAACGGATGAAGGTGCCGCCACCAATGCTCAAGGAGCACCGCAAGGAAACCATCCTTTTAATTATGCTAATGAAGATATCTTGGGCGCATTCGCGGGTCCCTTGAATTGGGGTTCTCCAAACGCACCACGTAGTTCGGTGGCGTCCAGAATTGAAGAGCGCACTCCCCTAAGGGGCATCCAGCTACTCACGATGAAAAGCGGCGTCCAGGATGTGGTTACCATCACGGGAAGCATGTTGGGGGGAGATGAGTTTAGCCCGTCGTCCAATCCTATGGTGGCGGATCTCACTGCGGCCATGTTAGACCAAGGGACCAAGAAGCATACCAAGTACGAGATCAGTGACATGCTGGAATCGGTGGGGGCGCGCCTCAGCTTTTCCAGTGGGAACTACCGGGTGAACTTTAGTGCCCGCTGTTTGAAGGAGAACGTTCCCTTGGTGCTGAGTCTCCTGGCCGAGCAGCTTCGGGAGCCCGCCTTTAACGACAAGGATCTGGAAACGGTGAAGAAGCGCATGATTGGTGGTTTGAAACGCTCTAAAGAAAGCACCCGCCGCCAAGCCTACGGCGCCTTTCTCCGCACCGTTTATCCTGAAGGACATCCCAATTATAGCCGTGATATTGATCGGGATATTGCCTTTATTGAGCAAATTACTGTGACGGATCTGCGGGACTTTCATCGTAAAAATTACGGCTTAGGCAACATGATCGTGGTGGCTGTTGGTGATGTGGAAGGAGAGACGGTCTCCGGTGAGTTGAAGCATGTATTTAGCGGCTGGAAGACTTCACCATTGAGCATTGAGCCGCCCGCCCTAAAGGCGAACACTCCCCAAGCGACCGTCACCTATGTTACCATGGAGGACAAGACCAGCACCGATATGGTCATTGGTCAGCCCATTGGTATCGATCGTGATCATCCGGACTACTATCCCTTGATGATGGGGGTCTATATCTTGGGGGGTAATTTCTCGGCCCGGTTGATGCAGACAGTTCGCGACGAGCAAGGCCTGACCTATGGGATTGGGTCTGCGGTGCGCGGTGTGGATAACGGTAATGATGGCTACTGGTCCGCCTGGGGGACCTTTGCTCCTACCCTGCTCCAGAAAGGGAAAGAGGCCACCCTGGAGCAAATAAGCAAGTGGGCTCAAGACGGTGTGACGAAGGACGAACTGGAAAGTAAAAAGACCACCATTACCGGGAACTATCAGGTAGGGTTAGCCACTACCCGGGGCATGGCGCGGCAAATTCTAGTCAACGCCGAACGGGGTCGACCTACTACTTATTTGGATGAATATCCCCAGATTATCAATGCCCTTACTTTGAATCAGGTCAATGAGGCCATTAAAAAGTACGTGGACCTGGATCATTTGGTGATCGTTGCCGCCGGTTCAGTGGACGCCGAGGGCCAACCTCTGGAGCCGTGATCCTGCTCCTTATTGCTGATGATTGTTGGAAGGGGTATGTGGAAAGCATACCCCTTTTTTATTGTATTTCGGGTGCTGCCCGTTAGTCGCTAAGTATTCATGGAGGTTATCCTAATTGCCGCCGTTACTGCCGATGGTTACATCGCCCGGCACGACAAAGAAGTGATCACCTGGTCTCAGGATCTAAAGCTATTCAAGAAACAGACAAAGGGGTGTCCGGTGATCATGGGTTCAAATACACTTGCCACCCTCACCACAGATTTACCAGAGCGGAAAATCATCGTAGTCCACCGGGACGATGACCCTCAAAACGTCCTATCAAAGATAGAGAGCACGCGTTGTTTTGTGATTGGCGGGGGTAGGACAAACACCCGCTTTGCCCCCTTCTTAACGCATCTGTATCTAACAGTGCATCCTCTGATTTTTGGGGGTGGAATTCCCCTCTTCCCGAACCTAAAGGAAGAATTTGAGTTGGAGTTTACTAAATGGATTCCGGTAAAACCGGAGGCGGGTGTTTATCAGTTTCAATACCGGGTAAAACCGTGACATTCATCACAAACGCTGATCGGAAGAGGGTGTAAATTATTTTCTTAAAATTCGGCCCAGGCGGGGAAGGTGGTGAGATCAATGCCTAGGGTCACCGCTCCTAAAATGTAAAGGGCTAGAGGAAGCAGGAGGATCCCGATAAAGTTTAATAGTACACCCACTTTGGCCATATCCCCGATTTGGATCCTTCCAGTACCGAAGATGATGGCATTGGGTGGTGTGGCCACTGGCAGCATGAAAGCCAAAGAGCAGGCCAGCGTTCCTGGCACCATGAGGAAAAGGGGATTCAATCCAATTTCAGTTGATAGAATAGCTAGGATGGGCAAAAAGATCTGGGCCGTAGCCGTGTTGGAGGTCAACTCGGTGAGGAAAATGAGTAAGGTGCATACCCCGGCAACTACTAAAAGAGGCGGCAAGCCAGACAATGCATTCAGATGATTTCCTAACCAGAAAGAAAGTCCACTGTCCTTAAAACCCTGAGCCAGGGCGAAGCCACCCCCGAATAAGAGGACGATGTCCCAAGGTAGCTTTTTAGCGTTGGCCCATTCCATGATCCGCTTTCCGTTAGCTTGCCGCGCTGGAATGATGAATAAGAGCAAAGCCACGAAAATAGCCACCGTCCCATCATTGAAATAGTCTGCACGGGGAAAGAGTCGGGACCACCCCGGAATTGTTACGGCGCCCAATTTTATGTCGGCCCGGAATAGCCACAAGCCCACCAACAGCAGGAACAGAGCCAGCACCACTTTCTCTTCGTAAGAGGGGCTTCCTAGACTACGGTACTCGGAGCGGAAGGTGTTGCTGTCAATGGAAACCACCCGTTGCCGAGGGATGAAAAGGCGGGCTAAGATCAACCACACGAGGACCAAAAACACTAGGGAAACCGGCAAGGCGAACAGTAGCCAGGTAGTGAAGGTTACTTCCGGTGCCTGGGGATAGGTCATAGAAAATACTCGGGCAAAAACTAAGTTCGGTGGTGTCCCCACTAGTGTGGCGATGCCTCCCAGCGTGGCTCCGTAGGCTACGGAGAGAAAAAGCCCCACAGAGTAGCGACGCACTTCTCCAGGATCGTCGGCCAATTCCTCCAGCTTATGGGTCACCGCCAGAACAATGGGAACCATCATCATGGTTGTGGCTGTGTTGGAAATCCACATGGAGAGGAATGCCGAAGCTGCCATGAACCCCAGGAGGATGTTGTGTGGTTTCGTCCCCACAATTAACAGGGTTTTTAGGGCAATGCGTCGGTGTAGGTTCCAGCGTTCCATTGCCAGGGCGACAATGAAACCGCCGATAAAAAGGAAAATAATGTGGTTGAAGTAGATGGGGGCCACGGCTTTCCCATTCATAATGCCCAAGACTGGGAAGAGGACGATCGGTAGGAGTGCCGTGACGCCCAGGGAGAGGGCTTCCGTCATCCACCAGATGGCCATCCACAGAGCCACGGCCGCGGTGCGGGTAACAGCAGGGTGGCCCGGGTTAAGGTCGAAGAATAGAATGAGCAAGAGCGCAACGACTGGTCCGGTTAATAAGCCTACCTGGTGAGTGGTTAACCGGGCTTTTGGTGTGGTGGGGATAAGATTCAATTGCGTGAGAAGCGAATGAATATATCTTTCTTTGTTGCTGTGTTGAAAAGACCGACCCGGGCTTTCCGAGCAAATGCAAATTTGGGCATGATCGGTAAAAGAACAAACACTAGATTGCGAACACAGGGCAACCTTAGTTTCGATTGGAGGAATTGTTGGGGGATAATACTAAAGGAGATAAAATACGTAATTAAAGGCTATCCACTTGCCTGAGCACCTTCAGCTAGAGAGACTAATTTTTCCCAAGTTTCTTTTTCAACGAAAACGCCTTTTTTTAGGCGTTTTTGCGTTTCTAGATAGGAGCGCTCCCCGGGAACCAGGACTGTGTCGAACCCTTCCGCTGGCGGTGTGGCATGAACAAATTCCACATAGCGATCAACCTCCTCCTTAAAAGTGGTTGGGGGCATAAAGTATTGGGGGTTGATGGCAATGAGTAGCGCTCCTTCCGCTTCCAACTCGGCGCCGGCGATTGTGGCCGCTAAAAGTCCCACCATGAAAGCCAACCCCGAGCCCTTGTGCCCGGCAGTAGCTCCCCCTAACGGCAGCAAAGCCCCACCATTGAAGAGATCCCGAGGATCGGTGGAAGGATTTCCCTGGGCATCGATGATCCAACCCTCCGGGCAGGCCTCTTGGCGAGCGTGTTTTAACTCAACCTTGCCATAGGGCACGACGCTGGTGGCCATATCTAAGAGCACGGTAAAGGGTTGGTTGCTGGGTAAGGCAATGGCTAAGGTGTTGATGTAAAAGCGACCCTTACTCCCGCCCCAAGGGGCAATGTATCCCTCCCCACCCCGTCTTCCCAGTAAGGCCAGCCCGATGCGGTCCTCATTAGAAAGCATGCGGGCATAACTACCTAGTTGCCCGCAATGGGAATAGTTTGTAGCTGTAACTAAGGCAATGGGGCTTGTTTCTGATTTTTGTATTGCTACTTTGGCTGCGTAACTTAAAACCACCTGCCCCAGTCCGCGCCCGCCGTTGATTTGAGCCGAAGTAGCAGTTTCTTCTATGATCTGAGGATTTATGCCCGGTTTGATACGACCCTTTTTGATCGCCTTGATATAGTAAGGGGCGTTGATAACACCGTGGGAATCGTGTCCGGCCAGGTTAGCTTTCACCAGCAAATCGGCTATTAAGTGTGCTTCATCCTCGGGCACTCCGGCATTGTAGAAAGCAGTGTAAGCAACGTGCTTGAGTTCTTTAACGGAAACGGTGGGCATGAGGGTTACCTGATGATCTTAATTCCTTATAGCTCATAGAATTTACCTCCCCCCGATAGGAATGACACGAAAAACGGTTAAGCTTGCCAGAAGCCGACGACGACAAAGAAAGCAAAAATTAGGGCATGTCCCAATTCCAGGAAACCGAAGCGTCGGGGATTTAATGAACTTTTTGCCTGCCAGATAAAAACACCAGCAATTACCTTAATGAAAAAGGGAATGTAGGCCCCCAGAAAAAACCAGGAATAACCGCGCCAGAGCGTGATGCTCATAATATAGATTAAAATCAAAGTGGAATATGTTAGTGCCGGTAAGCCAATTTTGATTTTATCCTTTATGCCGGGTTCTGTTTGTCTGGGCTGAATCCGGAGCTTAAGCTTCACATAAAATATTGAACCAGTAAAGTAGAGAAAGTTCAACATCCACAGGACCAACCCCCGGGCATCCACTACTCCTTGCTGAAACAGATATAAGGCCGGAGCGGCGGCAGTAAGACCAAACACGCCTAGGATTTCCCCGGGAATTGATAGATGTTCTTTGTTCAGTGTGAAGCGTAGATGCAGGAGGTAGGCACTCCCCGCCACCATGCCCCATACCAGCGCTCCCCATAATTGCTGTTTGATGAAAAGGTAACCTGCGAGGAGAGCTCCACTACTTAACAGCACCGATGCCCAAAAGAAAGCGGGTCCGTCCAGGGTATGGCGAAATATCCAACGACGCAAGAAGCTCACGGCCGGTTGGTGGGAAAGGAATATTAACCCAAAGGACAAGATGAGTAATCCGGATGACCACGATAATCGATCTGCTACCAGAGCCGATGTCAAAACAGGGATTAACAACATAACCAATGCGCCGTGCTGCCGGGGAAATGGAAAGGAGTGCCAGATGTCTTTAAAGCGCATGTCTTATCTGCGCGGACGCTGGCATCGGGGACAAAAGTGTGTTCCCCGTTGAGCCACCCGGATTTTACGAATGGGTGTGTTACAGCGCGGACAGGGCTTGCCCGCACGGCCAAAGACCTGGAGTTCGGAGACAAAACGCCCCGTCTCTCCCTGCCCGAATGAAAAGCTTTGGATCGTGGTGCCGTTTAATTCAATGGCCCTCTTTAGAATGGTTTGAATGGCGGTAGCGAGGGCGGCAGCTTTTGGCTTGCTTACACGGTAACTGACGGTGAGGGGGTGTATTCGGGCTCTCCAGAGTGATTCGTCGACGTAAATATTGCCTAAACCAGCGAGGAACGTCTGGTCCAATAGCAGGGGTTTTATCTGTCGTCGGTGAGCTTGCAGAGCATTGTAGAACCAGATGGCGGTGAAGGATGGGGAGAGCGGTTCCGGGCCTAACTTGGTCTCTAAGTCGGCCGGATTTTCGCTAAAGGAGATGCGCCCGAATTTGCGGTAATCTTTAAAGTACAGGTTAGAGCCATCGGAAAACTGAAATTCAGCCGTCAAATGCTTAGGATTATCCCTTTCGACAAGGTTGGTGATTAGCCGGCCAGTCATACGCAGGTGGATGAATACGTTTCCTTCAGTTAAGTTCCATACAATGAATTTCCCGCGTCGGTGGACACGGGTAATTTTCTGCCCAACCACGTTTCTTGTGAAGGTTTCCGGCGAGTCGCCTTGGATAACTTTTGACCAACCGTTTAATACCTGGAAATGCTGGATGGTCTTGCCTACTAACCAGGGACGCAAATAGCGCACGACGGTTTCGACTTCAGGGAGTTCGGGCACGGAGAGTGTTCTATACTATTGTTTTTAATTTCGGGTTAATTTGCACCGTTGCTATCCATGAAATTACGATTTGTCAGTCCAACATACTTATTCCTACTTGCGTGGCACACCAGTCTCTTAGGAGGCGCCGTTCCTCCCTCCGGGGGGCCCCTTGGTTTCAATCAATCCCTTTATGATGTCCTGTATTACGACGTCAATTTGAGGATCGATCCCGCCAGTCAGAGCATCATAGGATTTGTAGACATACGCCTTCAAAGCCTCAGCGACAGCTTGAGGGTACTGGAATTCGACTTAATAGATGCTTTTACGGTAGAGGGAGTATCCTTAAATGGCGCTGGTAGAGATTTTCAGCACGAAAACCATAAAATAATGGTGCCGTTAGATGAACCCTTGGAGAAGGATTCCCTCGGAACCGTCCGCGTTTACTATGAGGGTCAGCCCCCGGTGGCCAAGCGGCCTCCATGGGACGGTGGATTTGTGTGGAGCGGGGATAATTCCGGGGCGCCCTGGATCGGCGTAACCTGCCAGGAGGAAGGGGCTAAAATCTGGTGGCCCTGCAAAGACCATCCTTCTGATGAACCAGATAGCGTTGCCATCAACATCACGATTCCCGATTCGTTAGTGTGCGCTTCCAACGGCCTCCTGGACTCGGTGACGATTCCAGAACCGGGCTGGAAGACGTTTCACTGGAAGACACGGCACCCCATCAACAATTACAGCGTTACGGTGAATATTGCCGATTACGTTTCCTATCGCCGCACCTACCACGGGACTCGGGATATGGATATTGTGTATTACGTCCTGAAGGAAGATACCTCTGGCGCCCGGCAACTCCTGGCCCAGGCCGATTCCATGCTCACGTTCTACGCCACCTTTTTTGGTGAATATCCCTACATCGATGAGAAGTTCGGCTTAGCGGAAGCACCGTACTACGGCATGGAACACCAGACCATCAACGCCTACGGGAATCATTATAAAAATACACCTTTGGGGTACGACTTTTTACTTTTACATGAAATGGGTCACGAGTGGTGGGGGAACCATTTAACTGTAGGAGATTGGGCCGATTTCTGGATACACGAGGGTATTGACATCTATGCTGAGGCTCTGTTTATTGAGTCCCGGTATGGTGAAAAGGCCTACCACCGCTTTTTTCAGGAAACAGTCCGACCGCGTATTAAAAACCAGCAGCCCATTGTTCCTCATCGGGAGGCCACCACTTCCGAGGCCTACACCATCGATGTGTACTACAAAGGGGCCATGGTCTTGCACATGCTCCGGTACCTCATTGGAAAAGAAGCCCTATTGTCTATTCTGAAAGAATTTGCCACCAGCCCAGAATTTACCGACCCTAATAGAGTAACAACCCAGGATTTCATCCGTTTAGTAAACCAGCGGACAAGTCAGGATTTGGGGTGGTTTTTTACGCAATACCTTGAGCGGGCCGAGCTACCCGTTCTCTACGCAAAAGTTCAACGACGTTCCGCTAAAACTACCGTCACCATGAAGTGGAAAACAGCCGGTTTCGTTATGCCTGTTACAGTAGCCGTCACAACGGATGACGGGACGCAGCTCCAGCGCGTGAATGTCACTGCCCGAAAACAGACTTGGGATTATCCGGTTGGGAGCACGGTGGCCATTGACCCTTCACAATGGCTGCTCTATGAACAAGCGGGTCCCCAGCGGGCGCTCCGCAGAGGGGTCCAGCGGTTGTTAAGAGCGTTGGTCAAAGTGTTAACACTGGGAGCAAAGTAAGGTTTGTATGTCCAATCTATATTTGTGGTGCCTTGGATTAGGCTCGCACTGCTGATAAATTCCCCGCACAGTAAAAAGGCCTCCACCCGGTGAATCCATAAACAGAAAGCAGGTTTAGACTATGTCCAAGACGATGAAGAAAATTCTTCAAGCAATATTTTTACTCCTCATCCTGATTTATTTTTCCGCCCGCCTATATTTCCATCACAGGTTACCCGTTTACGAAGGGACATTAAAACTCTCGGGACTAAAAGACACGGTGGAAGTGTATACCGACCATTATGGTGTTCCCCATATTTTTGCCGAGAATGAAGATGATTTATTCTTTGCAGCCGGGTACGTAGCAGCCCGGGAGCGGCTGTTTCAGATGACCACTGTGGCCGCCGCGGTGCGCGGGGAACTGGCCCTACTTTTTGGTGATGACCAACTGGAAGATGACATTTATTTGCGTACCTGGGGCATTCCTCGACTGGCGGTGGAACTGGCCCAACGCCTTGATCCAAACAGCCGCCGGATTGTGGAGGCATTTTGCCGCGGTATCAACACCTACATTGATGACTTTGGGGACGATTTACCGGTGGAATTCAAAATCCTGCGGACCAAACCTCTTCATTGGACACCCTCCGATGTGACGGGTTACAGCCGCTTAATGGCTCACGATCTTCAGCAATCCTGGAAACTGGAACTGGTCTTTGGGGCCGTGCAGGAGTACTTCGGCGAGCAGAAACTTGCTGAGTTGCTACCCGCTTATGGTCCCAAACAACCGCGAATTTACCGCACAGCAGAGAATGGTATTTTTTCCCAAACCTACGCTGCCCTATGGGAACGGGAACGATCCCTGCGAAGCCTCACTGGCACTTGGGGTCAGGCTATCGGTTCTAATAACTGGGTGCTGGCTGGTTCCCGCACCACAACCGGGAAGCCCATATTAGCTAACGACCCTCATCTAGGTTTTGAACAACCGGCCAAGTGGTACGAGATGCACTTGAAAGGTGGTCGTTACAATGTGAGTGGTGTCTGCCTGGCGGGAATTCCCGTGCCCGTTATCGGACAAAACGACTCCTGTGCCTGGGGCTTTACCAACATGATGGTTGACGACATCGATTTCTTCGTGGAAACTGTTAATCCGGAAAATCCCAACCAGTACCGGTGGGGCAACGAATGGCGCGAAATGGAAGTCATCCGGGAGACCATTCCCCTGCGCGATGGCCGGGATACTACCGTTGTCATCCGTAAAACACATCACGGCCCCATTATCAGCGACATTCATCCCCTTTTGCGTCAGAGCGATCAGGTCATATCCATGAGTTGGATGGGGAGTAAGATGAGTTCAGAGGTGCCGGCTTTGATTCGGTTGGCCAGGATAAAGAACTGGGAGGACTTCTCGGTGGCCGTGAGTGGATTCGGGGTTCCCGGCCAGAATATGGTCTACGCTGATGTGCGAGGCAATATTGGCTGGCGGCCCGCCGGACATCTTCCGATCCGGAAGGACGGCTCCAGCCTGGTTCCCCGTCCCGGTGACGACCCAGACTATGACTGGCAGGGGGTCGTGCCTTTCGAAGAGATGCCGTTCCTTTTCAATCCTCCCCGGGGAGCCATTGTGTCTGCGAACAATAAGACCATTGATGATACGTTTCCCTACTACGTTTCCAACCTCTGGGCCGACCCAAGCCGTGCTATGCGGATAAATGAGTTGGTTGACCAGCAGGAACGCCTAAGTGTGGACGATGTGAAATCCATCCAGACAGACCAGGTGTCGCCTTATGCGCGGGCGGTGGTGCCGTATTTTCTCACTGCAGCCACAGGTAAGGAGACGGGAAATCTGAAACGCGCCCTGGATCTGCTCCGGACATGGGACGGAAATGAGGAACCGAGTTCCGCGGCGGCCCTGGTGTTCCAGGTGGCCTTGAATAAACTGTTCCACAACGTTTACAGCGACGAATTTGCCCTGTTGGGGGAACCGTTCCTGGAGGGTTTCCTCCAGATGCCCATGATCCCCTCTCGAAATCTGTTGTGGCTCTTGCAAAAGAACTCTTCCAGCTGGTTCGACGACATCACCACTCCCGATTACGTAGAGACCCGGGACGATATTATCCTGACCTCCCTGAAAGAAGCTGTGGCGGAAATCGAACAACGGGTAGGGAGGAACCCCAGTACCTGGACCTGGGGGAAAGTCCATACCGTGACCCATCGCCATCCCCTGGGGCGAGTAAAAATCCTAGATTGGGTGTTTGGCTTTAATGTGGGGCCGTTTCCGTCGGGGGGCTCTTCCTGGACGGTGAATAACGGGGAGTACAGCTTGAACCATCCTTATGACCAGATCGTCGGGCCTTCCATGCGGCGCATTGTGGATTTTAGTGATCTGAACCGAACGCAGATGATTTTGCCCACCGGTGAATCGGGTCTACCCAATAGCCCTCACTACCAGGATCAGGCACCCCTTTACATGGAGGGCAATTACCGCACAACAGCGTTTGATGAGACCAGCATTCGCACCCGGGATGATTTCAAACGGCTACTGCTTGTACCCCTTCAATGAGCGGTCTTTTCTTTTTTATCCTTTTATTAACGGCCATCCTATTAAAGCACTTTTACTGGTGGACGCCCAGGGATACCACCCGTTTATATTCTCGCCGTCCCTTGTATTTTGCTCACCGAGGTGCCCTGCACCGGGCTCCGGAGAACACCCTACCGGCCTACCAGGCGGCCCTTGATGCTGGCATGCCCGCTCTGGAGTTGGATGTGCTGGCTACTCGGGATGGCAAACTTGTCTGTTCCCACAACTTTGATTTAGAACGGGAGACAGACGGCTTCGGCTACATCGATGAATTAAACTGGGAACAGGTCAAGACTGTCAATGCCGCCGCGAAGTGGGGGGGCGAGAAAGTCCCTTTACCCTTGTTGGAAGAAGTGCTGGCGTGGGTCCCTGAAGGGGCGATCTTGGACGTGGAAGTTAAGACGCGCGGGGTCTGGGACGTAAAGACCGCTATCAAGGTGGCCCGGCTTATTCGGGAGTCGGGTTTGGCGGACAGGTCTCTCCTTACCAGTTTCAACCCCTTTGCGCTTTTGGCCATCCGGTTGTTAGTGCCGGAGTTGTTAACCGGTTTCGTGCTGGAGGACCAACGCATGTTAAGCTTCGTTAACTTGACCCACCCTGACTGTCTCCATCCCCGGGCCGATCTGGTTACCCCTGATTTATTACGCTTTGCGCAAGAGCGGGGGTTAGCCGTAAATGCCTGGACGGTAAATAGCAAGCCAGCTATAAACTGGTTGCTTAAAAACGGCGTTGACGGTATTATTACCGATCGACCTGAGTTTTGTGGAACATCCTGATGGCGAAGAATACCGAGAGTGATATTAGAGTAGTATCCGTAGAAGTAGTACGACCCCTGCGGCACGATATTCTGCGCACGGGGAAACCCTTCAGCACCACTCTCTTTGACCGCGACGAAGAACCCAAGACGGTTCACTTTGCACTCTATCGGGATCGGGAAGTGTTGAGTGTGGCCACCATTTTCCCGGCGCCCTTTTCCCAGAAACCGCAAGTGACAGCCTACCAACTGCGGGGCATGGCCACCAAGCAGAAGGAACAGGGCAAGGGTTTCGGCCGCCAGATCCTGGAAGCGGTGATCGATTACTTAAAGGAACAGACTGACGCCAAGTTGCTGTGGTGCAATGCCCGCCTACCGGCTGTGGATTTCTACAAAAAATTTGGATTCAAGTTCGTGGGCAAGGAATTTGAGGTGGAAGGCATAGGTCCCCACCGGGTGGGGTACTTATATCTGGATCGATAACGGGACTGTTTTATTGGCGGTTGGAGGGCTTAGTGAATAGATATAGGATCAAAAAGTAAAAACTGGCGCAGGCGAAGCAGAACCACGCTTCCAGGGCAAAGATGCGCCGGATGAGCATGTCATTCACCGGATCGGTGGTGAGCATTCGCAACCCGGAGTAGATTCCTCCTACCAAAAAGTTTAAGAACACGGCGGTGTGGATCCAGCCGGCCCAGGAAGTGCCGGGCTTCCAAAACCTTCGCCAGATACCCATCCCTAGGAGCGCAAGTAAAAGGATGTAAAACCCAACCTTCATCCCTTCTAACAATGGCGTGTAAAACTGGTAGGCTTGCATTGTTGAATCCTTCTCGTTAGTTATCGATTGAAGTGTTTGCCCGGGTGAAAACTTCTTTTAGCACGGACCCTAGGAGGACCGTAACCGGAATGAATAGTACCAACATGGCGATGTAACTGCCCGGATGGGCGGACCAAGCTCCGGCTTGGATCGTGCCCCAACCGAAGACCAGCGCTGAGACGTGAAAGCCGCCTAAAGCCAACAGCCCAACTTCCTTATTCCAATCACGATTGCGGAAGTAACCGTAAACAAAAACCAGGGAAAGTACAATTAATAGAACATCCGCACCTGCTAAAGCCAGTAGGAACGGGACGGTCTGGGGTGCCCAACCTCCCTCCGGCGGCGGGGCCGGAAAACCGATCACTCCCGTTTGCCAGAGACGAATCCCAGCCCATCCGAGTACCGACAGGTGAATCGTTTGCAGTGCACCGTAGTAAGCAATCAAAGTCCGTAAGCGAGGGGGTTGAGATTTTTCGGTGGTACGATTCATTGTGTAATTTGTAATTGTTGTTTTTCCATATTACCGATGGAAGTATCAGTGCTTGAAGCAGCGCACGCCGGTGAAGTACATAGCGATACCGTGTTCGTTGCAGGCGTCTATGACTTCCTGATCCCGGATGGAACCTCCCGGCTGGATCACGGCCCGAATCCCCCTCCCGGCCAGCAGATCGATGGAATCCCGGAAGGGAAAGAAGGCATCCGAAGCCAATACGGCCCCCTGGACCCCCTCTCCACCTTTGCGGAGCGCGATTTCCACTGCTTCTACGCGACTTACCTGTCCGGCGCCAATGCCCACAGTGACGTCCTTTTTCGCAACGACAATGGCATTGGATTTCACGTATTTGAGTACTTTCCAGGCGAAAAGCATAGCTGCCAAATCCTCGGGAGTTGCTTTGGTTTCCGTTACCTGACGAAGGTCGTCTTTGGTAATTGTTTTCATGTTGGTTTCCTGGACCAAAAGACCCCCGTTTAAGTGGCGCGTTTCCAGAGTTTTTTTCCGTGGTGAGATAGGTCCTGTTTCCAGCACCCGCAGGTTTTTCTTCCGGGAAAGGATTTCCAACGCTTCGGGCTCAAACTGGGGCGCTAGTACGATTTCCACAAACACACCCTTGATGGCTTCTGCCACAGCGGCGGTACAGACACGATTTAAAGCGATAATACCACCGAAGGCGGAGAGTCGGTCGGCGTTAAAAGCGCGTATGAAAACATCCAGGAGTTCCTCTCCTACAGCCACCCCGCAGGGGTTGGTGTGTTTCGCCACCACGCAGGCGGTCTCATCAAACTCCCGCAGACATGCCAGGGCGGCGTCGGCATCCATGAGGTTGTTGTAAGAAAGTTGCTTTCCTTTGTGCACTGTTGCTTGCAGGATGCGCATTCCTTGGTT
>CAZBEL010000010.1:0-17436 GCA_964490885.1 uncultured bacterium | reverse complement strand
GATTAGCACATTAGAATAGGCGTGGTAATGGAGAACGTTGGCAAAGGGATGGGCTAAAATAAAATCCCGAATGGTGGCGGTTTCCGGCTCGGAGAATGCCGAGTCACCGCGAAAGGTATTACTACACGGATTGGGAGAAGAACCACTATTATCAGCACCCCAATTATAGCTGTAGTTCCGATTCAAATCCACGCCGCGGCTGGTTCCGCCTCCGCAACCCGTGTCCCGACGGTTTTTGCGGTGCATGCCACCCCCGTTGGGAGCGATGGTCTCATTGTACACATACCCGTCTGGATTAATAAATGGAACAAACCAAATCTCACGTTCATCGACTAAATAGGTGGCTAACGAGTCTATACCATAGTTCTCGCATAGATACTGAGCAAAGTAAAACTGGTTCATCATCCCTAATGGTTCTCGGGCGTGGGTCAAACCGGTAAATAGAACTTCCGGTTCGTCCTCATCAGTTTGGGGATTGTCCGAGACTTTGAAGGCCCAGATTGTTCGCCCCTCGATGGTAGTGCCAATAGAGTCCTTCGGGCTTACTAGTCCAGGATAAAGATAGGCTAAGGTGTCCATCCTGGCCATGGCCTGAGAGTAAGTGTAATTCCCTAACATGGATCCCAGGGGAAATTCCCGCTCCGGGGCAGGTCGCGAACGCTGTTGGTAAAACCGCGTCAAATCCTCTTGAAGAATTGTAAGGGGGATTCCTCGTTCTAAGAGACTATCCACTTGTTCCTGGGTAGCAGTAACGTCAACAAATACCCCACGTTTTAAGGTGACGTGATCTAAAGGGATGCCCACAGAACGCAATTGGGTGATCGTGACCGGATCAGTACCAAACACGCGGACTTGGTGGTAAACTTCACCACTTCCCCCAGCCCACATTAGACTAATCCCTAACAGGTAGGGTATCAAATGTCTCCAGTTGTGGGGTGAGAAGTGATTATTTTTCATGGTATTGAGCATCCAGTACGGTTATGGCTGTCATGTTGACAATATCTTCCACGGTGCTGGAGGCAAACTGCAATAGGTTCACAGGTTTGGAAAGTCCCAGGAGAATGGGGCCAATGGCCGTGGCGTTACCTAACTGGGAAAACAATTTATAGGTGACGTTGCCTGCGGTAAGCTCCGGGAAGATAAGGACGTTGGCTTCCGATTTTAGCGTAGAGAAAGGAAAGTGTTCTTTCAGCATCTCCGTTGAAACGGCCACATCGGCATGCATTTCTCCGTCAATTTCATAGTCGGGATTAGTAGCTTTAATGAGTTCTACGGCCCGTTTGGCCTTTAAAGCCAGGGGGTGTTTCACGGTACCAAAATTGCTGAAACTCAAGATCGCCACTCGGGGAGTAATCCCAAATTTGCGAGCTTCTTCCGCGGCGAGAGTGGCAATTTCCGCCAGGGTTTCGGCATCGGGATCAATGTTCACCGTGACATCTGCCAGAAACTTGATTTTATTCTTGAACACCAAGAGGTACATCCCCGCAACATGCTTTACCCCTTCCCGGAGGGGAATGATTTGCAACGCCGGTCTTAGGGTCTCGGGGTAGTTCTTTGTAATTCCGGACACTAACCCATCTGCTTCTCCCAAGTAGACCATCATGGAGGCGAAATAATTCGGGCGTTTCATCATTGTGCGGGCATGACGTTGGGTCACGCCTTTGCGTTGGCGCAACTCGTAGAGGGCTTGAACGTAGTCGTTCATCCTATCGGACTGTTTGGGGTCCATGAGTTCCACACCAGTGAGGTCTACCTGCAGGCGTTCAGCCTCCTGGTTAATAACCTGAGGATCACCTAATAAAATGGGGCGGGCAATTCCCTGAACGACCATCTGATGACTGGCACGGATGATGCCTTCACTCTCCCCTTCTGGGAAAACAATCCTCTTCGGATCGCGCTGTGCCTTGTGGTAGATCTCCTGCATGAGTTCCCGGCTTTTTCCCAAACGGGCGACGAGGACATCCCCATAGGTTTTCATATCCACGGGCCGATTAGCCACCCCAGTATCGATGGCTGCCTGAGCCACAGCAGTGGCCTCCCAGGTGAGTACCCTGGAATCGAAGGGTTTAGGAATAATATAGTCGGGTCCAAAGCGGAGATAAGCTTTACCGTAAACTTTGGCCACCTCATCAGGCACATCCTCACGAGCTAGTTCGGCCAGGGCCCGGGAAGCAGCCATCTTCATCTCGGTATTGATTTGCTGAGCTTGCACATCCAACGCACCCCTAAAGATAAAGGGAAAGCCTAAAACGTTATTGACTTGGTTGGGGTAATCGGAGCGACCGGTGGCCATGATGATATCCTTGCGGGCGGCTTTGGCCTCTGGGTAAGTGATTTCCGGGTCAGGATTGGCCAAAGCAAACACGATCGGTTTCTCGGCCATAGAACGCACCATATCCTGGCTCACGATTCCACCCTGTGACAAGCCTAAAAACACATCAGCCCCTTCCATAGCCTCTGCTAGGGTGCGGGCTTTGGTCTCTACGGCAAACTCGGCTTTATACGGATTCATCCCTGCTTCGCGTCCAATATAAATGGGACCCTGACTATCACACATGATGATGTTTTCATTTTTAACCCCAAAACGCATATAGTGCTGGGCACAGGCGATGGCAGCCGCACCAGCTCCGGCGATCACAACTCGCAAGCTCTCCATTTTTTTACCCGCCAGTTCTACGGCATTGAGGAGGGCAGCTGCAGAAATGATGGCCGTGCCGTGCTGGTCATCGTGAAAAACGGGAATCTTCATTGCCTCAATCAAACGGCGCTCAATCTCGAAACATTCTGGGGCTTTGATATCCTCCAGGTTGATACCTCCGAAAGTGGGCTCTAATAACTTCACGACCTGGACAAATTCATCCACATCCTCGGTATCGATTTCGATGTCAAAGACATCAATATCGGCGAACCGTTTGAATAAAACCCCTTTGCCTTCCATGACCGGCTTTCCTGCAAGAGGACCGATATTCCCCAGACCCAGGACGGCGGTTCCATTGGTCACGACTCCCACTAAATTCCCCCTGGCGGTGTAGGCTGTGGCCTTTTTAGGATCTTTCAATATCTCCCGACAAGGTTCTGCTACACCTGGCGTATAGGCCAGGGATAAATCGCGCTGCGTTAAAGTGGGCTTGGTGGCTACTACTTCAATTTTGCCGGCTCGCCCCCGAGAATGATACTCTAAAGCTTGTTTCTTACTGATCATGAATCACTCCCCGCTTAATTATTAAGTTTGCATAGTAAAAATGTTATGATGAATTTACTGGGAATCCCTGACTACAACACGGAAAATGACCGGTGCATAAAAGGCTTAGACAAAAGAATTATTGCTCGTACCATTTAGAACCGCGGGGAATATATCAGAACTTGTCGATCCTCAATACGAAAAGGTTATTTATAAGAACAACTTGCTTTGAACGAGCTTCTGGGCGCGTTGATAATCGTCTACAAAATCTATTTCAATACACGGTAAGTCACTCACATCCACGTAGTTGACAGCGAAAGTCCTCAACAGTGGATCAATGGCTGCTTCGAAGTAATCCTCTTTACCGCCGGCCTCCACCAGAGTGGTAAGGGATTGGGCAAAGGCTTGCGCCAGGGGTTGGGAAAAACGGGCTACGCCCAGAAACTCCCCTAAAACATTCTCTGGCATGAGTCGCTTGCCAATGGCCACAATACGCTGGTGATCTCCTTCAATTACTTTCACCTCCTCTGAACCACAGGATTTGACGTCCACTGCCAGAACAGAATCTTGCTCTGCCTTCATAACACGCTGGAGTAAAGCCTTGGGATAGAGAACATCCCCATTCATAATAAGCTGTTCATCCAATTCTAATTCCTTACGACAAAGATACATGGAATAGGCCGTGTTCGTGTCGAAAAAATGATGGTTCACAACATAATTAAAGGTGAACTGGGGAAAGGTGCTGGTGAGATAATCCTGTAGCTGCTCCCGGTAATATCCCACAACGATTGTGGTATTTAAAACATTCAACTCCTGGAGGGCTTCCAACTGATAAGCGATGATGGGTTTCTCCCCCACTTTCAAGAGGCATTTGGGAACGGTTTCCGTTAGCGGGTACAATCTCCGGGAAACGCCGGCAGCTAATATTATGGCTTTCATAGAGCGGGAAATCTACAAACTTATGAACTTCCGTGACCAAGTTTATTCTCGATGGCTTCAATCAGGCGTCGGGAAGCTAGACCATCTAACCGGTAGTGGTAACGCTTGACTGCTCGCTCGCGCTGTGATCGTAAGCCATCATTAGTGAAAACCTGTTTTAGAGTTGGGAACAAATTTTCTGGTTTTCGAACGGGAACAGTGAAATCCACGCCCTTTATACGTTCTTGATCTAACCGCTGCTTTATAAGGAAAGGAAATAACCGGTGTTTTTTCCGTAACGTGAAATACAAGGTCTGTACAATGGGACGATCCAACGCCAGGTATTCGAACATAGTTGAGGATAAATCACTCACCAATACCGAAGCTGCTCGATAGTAGGGTAAAATGTTAAACTCCAGTGGGGGAATTAATTGAAAACCTTTTCGCTGTACCAAGCGCCGAGCAAGCTCCACATGATGGCGATATTTTGGCATCTCCCAACTGAACTGGTGGAGTTTAATGAACACTTCCCCAGGTGGAGTTTCGCGTAAAAATAATCGTAAAGTTTTCTCTACTGAAGAAGGGTAAAATGTGGGAGCATACAGAACCGTTTTTTCTGTCTCAGAATTCTCGGTTTGTTCCCCGTCCTGGCTATTTGTTGACAGTTGAGGATTAAAAAGGGGATCCAATTTAGTGAAACCCGTCAAGGCCAGACGATGGGATTCAAAACCCCGTTTAAGCATTGTTTCGTAACGTTCCTGGGATTCCACAGCAAAAAGGTCCACTCTTGGAGAACTATCCCGGTAGTAAGATTCCTTCAATCCAATCCCGTGATAGACCATCACCACCAGCGTACTTGGGTGGGCAATTTTTCCTATCCGACCCACGTTCCCGACGACGAGCACGTCCGTCTGAAGCTCCCGACATTTTTCGATCCGCTCCTGTTCGGATTCACCGACAATGACTTGAATCCCCCTAGCGTGCATCATTTCTTGAAACTGCGTAAACGCTGGGGGAGCCGCCCTAGCACCAAGGGAAGCAAAAAGTTGATACTCTTCTCGCCTCTTCAACTCTCCCATGATGGGTAAAAATTGTGGTAAATAATATAAATGTTGGGTTTCAAACAGGACCGTTGTCATGAGAACAGCCTCCGCATTTGCCATTTACGCAACCAGTTACGAGGCTTAGGTTTCAAACGCTCATGGGTTCGGTTCTCGAATATGGTTTGGATGGTTTCTAACACTCTTCGGGACGAGTGTCCATCGCGGTAGGGGTGCAATTGTTGTACGTAGTGCTGACGATTCGAAGAAAACTCCCCGGGATTCTCCAGCGAGCGTTGTACGGCTCCCTGTAGTTCGTGAGGATGTTGCAGGTCAATCCCTTTATCTTTTCGGGTAGTAGCCCGGAAGGTAATGATGGGTCGATCCAGTAAAAGGTATTCATACGCCACGGAGGAAGTATCCGTGAGGAGGATATCAGCTGCCTGGAGAGCAGGGAGAATATCGGCGGTCTCTACCACTTTAAACCGGTATCCCTGTAAAACTTTGTAGTTTTCAACAACCCTCTTATCCATGAGGGGATGGAATTTCACCAACCACTGCCACGATTTTTCCCTCAGCTGTCGTATGGAATCGCGCAAAGTTTGAGCGCTGGAGTAGCGTGGACTGAACGTTGGGGCGTAAAGAATAACCGGTTTTTGGGGATCATAACCAAATGCCTTTTTACTGTCCACCTGTTTATTTATATCCAGTGCATCCAACTTTGGCCAACCAGTTTCTCGAACGAGAAAATGTCCGTGCTTCCTTGCCAATCGCTCAAAAACTTTGGTCATGTAGGGTCCCGGTGTACAATACAAATCAAAAAAGCCGGTAATGCGGTAATGACCACGTTTTTCCTCCCCCAACCCATGGAACACTTGCACTTTTAGACCCGGCCAGAAGTGAGGTACGACATTCCCCGGCACGACGACTACCTGAGGATCGTAAGCTATCACCTCTGCGGTAGTTTCCAGTCGCTCAATCGGGACCGCATCACTCCCCGGAAAAGGTCCCACATACCAACGAACTGTTCCTAAACCCTTTTTACGAATCGTATCCTGCAAAGGATTCAGAATGGAAATGGAATAGGCTTTGGTTGCCAGGAAAAGATAACGCAATGGAATTAGTCTCCCATTTGAAAGGGGTTCCCTTAATAGGTAGGTAAGGATTGAATAAAGTCTACCATGCGCTGGACACTTTGTCCATCATTAAAGTAAAAACAATTGTTTAGTAATTCTCGGTAGGCGCCTCGGTCAGCATCAGATAAAGTGGCCTTGGTGGCCTCCAGCAAATTGACCCCATCACTTTCATGGTAATGGGCAGCAAGTTGGGTCACATCCAACTCCTTGGGCATTGTGTGCAAGTCAGTATACCCCGATTCCAAGATAAGGATTGGGTTCCCCGTGATGAGGTATTCGTAGAGGACCGAGGATGTGTCACTGATCAATATATCAGAGACGGCAAAATCGTGCATGGTATCGCTACGGAGGATGTTGGCTGGGTTGGAAAAGTAGACGTGCTGAATCCCTTTCCAGCGAACCCAGGCCTTCATGATGGGTATAAACCGGCGCTCATGGAAGTGGGGACGGATGATGAGATTAAATTCTTTCGTCACCTCGGTACACAACCTTTTATAATAACGCAAGAGGGTTCCGTTTCCCCAACGCCAGGTAGGGGCGTACAGGATAGTTTTACGATTTCTATCACGAATCCCCAGATAGTCCGCATAAGCGTCACGATCTAATTTCTGATTCACATAATCATCAAACCGTGGATTACCCACTTTAATCAACTTTTCTTCGGGTAAGTCCAAACCCACATCCCGTAACTTAGCCAGATGCTTCTCTCCCGAGATAAAAAAGTAATCGTAAGAGAGTAGGTTTCGGGCATATCCGCCGTACTTCTTATCACCAGTGCCGTGACCTAAGAAAATGGTTGTGCAAAGGTGCGAATCGTGATGAATTACGGAGTTGCTTTCAGAGATCACCACCCCCTGAAAGCCTTGGAGGTTCTTAATATCCAATACCCGAACCGGAACGCGCCCCCAGTGACGCAGGTACCACCTGAACCGCAGGAAGCGACGGAACCGGTTAACCAAAAACGTACCCCCTAAAATATCGTAAAGAGGTTTAGCAAAGGAATATTGGTACACTTGGTTGGCATAGTAATAGACTTTATTATCCACGGAAGACCTCAACTAATATCAGGAACTAAAGGTTACAGTGAAGTCATTCCGGAAATAATAGGTCCGTCCGGGTCTGGAGATAGTCCCAGGCCTCGGGAGTATCTAAGTCAAGCCAAAAGGTTTGGCCAATATCAACCCCTCCCATCTGCCCCCTTTGAATTAATATCCTGCAAGCGTCCGCCAGGGAGCAGTCCCCCTTTTCCTGTGCCTCTTCCAAAGCAGCAAAGAAGTCGTAACCACATTTAAAAACACCGCAATCAATGGCATTGTAGTTGGGTAGGGTTTTAGACATGGCCACCAATTCTTCGTTATTATCCGGTCCTGTAGCCACTTTCATACCATCGTCAATATCAAAAATTTCATCAACACGATAATCAAGGGCTACGCGGGCAACATAGGGTTCCAAAGGTGTGGAAATTACTTTCTCCAATAGACCGCGCTGGTAGAGATGATCGCTCATGGATAGGATAAAGTTATCCTCAGGCTGAAAATAAGCCTTTGTTACCAGCACGCTCAGGCCATTGGAACCACGCCAATGGGAATTAAACACGCAGCGCACAGGGAAGCGTTTACTTAACACTTTAACGTGTTCTTCTAATACCCCACGCTGGTACCCGGTAACGACTATTATATCCTCAATCCCTACTGCCAGACAGTGTTCTAAAAGTATTTCAAGGATCGGTTTCTGACGAATGGTTAAGAGTGTTTTGGGGAGCTCGCCACTCAAAGAACGAATGCGCTGCCCTTGTCCGGCAGCAATAATAACCGCTTTCATTTACCGGTCTTCATAGTAATCCAACCCCAGGTGGGTAATGAGTTCCTCACCCATAATATGGCGCAAAGTATTTTTAAGCTTGGCCAATTGCACAAACAGGTCGTGTTCCGGATAGAGTTCCGGGAGGGTCATGGGGCTTTTAAAATAGAAGGAAAGCCATTCCTGTATGCCTTTCATCCCAGCGCGTTGGGCCAGGTTCATAAACAGTACTAAGTCCAGGACAATAGGAGCGGCTAAAATACTGTCTCGGCAAAGAAAGTCAATTTTGATCTGCATGGGATAACCGAGCCAGCCGAAGATATCGATATTGTCCCAACCTTCCTTATTGTCTCCTCGGGGCGGGTAATAATTAATGCGTACCTTGTGGTACAAATCCTGGTAAAGTTCAGGATAAAGCTCGGGTTGTAAAATCGATTCCAGGACACTCAACTTACTTTTTTCTTTCGTGCGGAAGGATTCAGGATCGTCCAGCACTTCCCCATCGCGATTCCCCAAGATGTTGGTGGAGAACCAGCCGCGAATTCCTAATTGGCGCGCTTTTAAGCCAGGGGATAAGATAGTCTTCATCAAGGTTTGCCCGGTTTTAAAATCTTTCCCAGCTATGGGTATGTCGTTCTGGTTCGCCAACTCATCGAGAGCAGGAATATCCACAATTAAATTGGGGGAGCCATTGGCGAAAGGAATCCCCAATTTTAGCGCAGCGTAAGCATAGATCATGCTGGGGGCAATGGCAGTATCGTTATTTCGTAAACCGGCCTCAAATTTTTCCAGGGTGGAGTGTACCTCACCAGGCTGAATATAGATTTCCGTGCTGCCACACCAAATCATCACATTCATCGTGGTGTTATGCATTTTGATGAAATTCTGGATGTCTTCTATTAACTGTTGGGCGAGATCCATCTTATTTTTTCCGGTCTTAACCCAGGAGCCGTCCAATTTGCGCACATACTCACGGTCGAAAACACCTTTCATCACCCGGATGGCTTCCAGCGGCTTTCGTACCTGGTCCACCAAGGTTTTGTCGAGCACGGCCGTGCGCAAGCAGACCTCGTACAAATTTTCTTCGTTAATGTCCCAACCGGCGAATACGAGGTCCTCCAGTTCATTCAGCGGAACGAATTCCTTAATAACCGGCACCCGGTTTTCTGTGCGCTTTCCCAGACGGATTGTCCCCATCTGGGTCATGCTTCCGATGGGCTTGGCTATACCTGCCTTAATGGCCTCCACACCGGCAATAAACGTACTCGCAACGGCACCCATCCCAGGAATAAGGACGCCTAACTTTTTTGTGGGTATTTCTACTTTCATTGATCCTACCAAAGAATGTAATTTTACTTAATTAAAAATTTGCCGCGACCAATTTACGCCATTTTTCCCCTAATTGACGATACTAGTTCGTAGCAAAAATCGGACTACTGGATTGAGCACCATGTTCCTTATTCAAGTAGATTTCTTCCACATCTCGACCAACTGAAAATATTTATTACAAAACGTTGCCAATAAAAGGACGAACTCGACTTACTACTAGGGTATGAAAACAAAAAAAATTAAAAGCCTCACCTGGCCAATCATTAATTATCTTGGCATTAGAAAAGAGCGCCGGAAATTCACCAAACCACCAATCATTTTAGGGGGTTGTGCCAGATCGGGCACAACCCTCACCCTCGCCATCCTGGGCGCTCACCCCGCGATCTTCACCATTCCAAAAGAAATCCGCGTGTTTACCAATTGGATCCAAGTACGGAATAATGGGGACGTTAAACTAAAACCCAAACGCTTAGACCGGGTTTACCGCCACCTGCTCACCCACCGTGTTCCGAAAAGATGTAAGCGCTGGTGCGAAAAAGATACCATTAACATCTGGTACCTCGATCAAATTCTTGATTATTTCGACAACCAAGTAAAATTTATCCATATCATCCGGGACGGTCGTGACGTGATGACGTCTCGACATCCTAAAGCACCGGAAAAATTCTGGGTAGAACCGGAACGATGGATAAAGGACATGCGCATAGCCTCTAAATTCTTACAACATCCTTCCATTTATACGGTGAAATATGAAGACCTGATCCTTGATTTCAAATTCACTGTAACAAAACTGATGGACTTTGTAGGGGAGGAGTTTCACGATAACCTATACGAATGGGACAAACACACTACCATTAAACGTTCCCAGGGGTGGTTTACATCCGTGAAAAAAATCCACAATAAATCCATCGGTCGGTGGAAAAACCCGAAATTTAAAGCTCGCATCGATTATATCATGAAAAACCAAGAGGTACAGAATATTCTTCGGGAATTCCAGTACCTATAAAATAGCCCGTATTTTAGCCGGGGTATACGCCCCTATGTCATGTGTCAGTGCAAGACGCTTATTTGAAATCTCGGTTATTGAACTGGATTTCGTATAGCTTGCGATACATGGACACCTGTTTCAATAACTCCTCATGAGTCCCCATTTCCACGATCTGACCAGCTTTGAGCACGATGATTTTCTTAGCGTTGACAATGGTGGATAGACGGTGGGCAATGACCAGAACGGTGCGATCCACCATAAGCTGTTCAATAGCCTGTTGAACCAACTTTTCTGACTCCGCATCCAATGATGAAGTGGCCTCATCTAAGATCAAAATGGGCGGATTCTTCAGCAAGGCGCGGGCGATGGCCAACCGCTGGCGCTGTCCACCGGACAATTTTACTCCGTGCTCGCCGATGTAACAATCAAAGCCTCCCGGCATCTGCTCAATAAATTCCAATGCATTGGCTGCTTTGGCCGCAGCCCGTATCTCTTCATCCCCCACTGATTCCATGCCATAAGAGATATTATTCCTGATTGTATCGTTGAATAAAATGACTTCTTGAGTCACAATGCCCATGAGGGCCCGCAGGGAATCAAGTGTAATATTGCGTACATCGACGCCATCGATCAGTACGGCCCCGGAAGTGACATCATAAAACCGCGGTATCAAGTCGGCGATGGTCGATTTACCAGCCCCACTGGGACCCACGAGGGCGACTACTTCCCCTTTCTTAATCTCAAACGAAACCCCCCGCAAAACGCGTTCGTCACTACTTCGATACTCAAAATAGACGTCCTGAAAAACAATCGCATCGTTAAAGTCATGTTTTTCTATGGCCCCGGGAGAGTCAGTGATCTCCGGTGGTGTGTCCAAGAGTTGAAAGACACGCTCTGCTGAGGCAATCCCCATCTGTAATTTCACGTTCACATTACTAAGTTGTTTAATGGGCCCAAGAACCGAGAATAAAACAAAGATAAATCGGATAAAATCCTCGGGGCTGATCCCTTTATTGGCCAGGACTTCAATCCCTCCGTAATAAAGAAGTATCACCCCTATAACCACTCCAATACTTTCCGTAAAGGGGCCAGCCAGTAAATCCAATCGGGCTCGGCGGAATAACAGGTAAAAGTACTTCCGCATCTCTTCGGTAAACTTCCGCACCTCCGCCCGCTCCATAACAAAAGCTTTCACAATCCTAATGGAAGAAAGAGTCTCCGTCAAGATGTCCATGATATGGGCAATTTTCTGTTGTGTTCGACGAGATTTGCGCCGAATGCTACGTCCGATGGTTACAATAATCACCCCCGCCAGAGGCAAAATGATTAAAACAACTAAAGCCAACTTCCAGCTAATAACAAATAATAGAAAAACAAACGCTAAAATATTGATCGGTTCTACCAATAACTTCTGAAAACTGGTGGAGAGGGCAGCCCGCATTTGTTGCACATCGTTGATCACAATGGAACTGATCGCCCCGGAAGGGCGCTCGTGGAAAAATGCTAAAGATAGAGAATGAATATGCTCATATAACTGTGCCCGCAACTCAGTGACCAGTTTGAGCTGCACGTATTGAAGTAGAATATTTTTAAGATACAGAAACAGGTTCTTCGCGAAAAAGATTACCAGGATCGCGATACAAAGGACTTCCAGGGACTCCCGTGCGGTGTCCCGCAGAATGAAATGATTGGTCCAGAATTTTAATTTTTCATTAAGCGTCAAGGAGGCATCCGCAGCCCAAGCAGCTTGTTGTTGTACAATATCGTTAAAATCCGCCAGAATGTTATTAATTAGAGAGGCCGTGAGCCAGATGGATGCACTATTAAGGACCACAAAGATCAAAGCCGCCACAATGGATATGAGGAGATGGAGCCAATAAGCCGAAACGAGTTTCAGCAGGCGGCGATAGATAGAGTTGGACAATGGTTTCCTTTCCTAATCAGGAATTCAAGGATTGAATATAAACCCGAAAGAGATGAAGGCCCAAGTATCCCTTTCAATCAATAAAATGAAAATTACTAAATCGGGTTGAACGAATTAACTACGATTTTTCAGTCGATTCCCAATACATTTTACGGTGCCAGATGCCAACCTCCTGGAATGATTTACCTACAGGTACAAAACCATACTTTTCATAAAAAGGGACTACAGTTTCCTGCGCATGCAAATAGATTTTGGATTTACGATCCACTTCTCGAAGGATGAAACGAACCAAGGCCGCCCCGACACCACGGGAGCGGTATTCCCCTAAAACAGCAAAACGTTCTAGCTTCACTCCCTGGGATGTTGTCCTCCACCGTGCCGTTCCTACGGGTTTACCATTGAGAATTGCCAGCACATGATTGGCCTCGTCATCATACCGATCCATTTCTATTTCCACTGGCACTCCCTGGCCTACCACAAACACTTCGTAGCGAATGGCGTAGGCTTGCTGCCGTTCTTCATCACTGGTGACGATTTTTACCTGAAGGTCCACCTGCGAATTTCGGGAATTCCCCCTGTAGATTCAACGCACACGTTCCTTTGGTATTCTTACCACCAATATTAAGTTCCACCGTGCTTAGTGATAATAAACAGATTATCGTGGTGGGAGACCGGGTTTTGATCCGTCCTGAAAAGGCGGGGAAAAAGTCAGCTGCTGGTCTCTACCTGCCTCCTAGCGTGGTGGAAAAACAGGAAGTCCGGGGCGGCGTCGTGGTGGAAGTGGGTCCGGGTATTCCCGTAGGAAACCCGGAGGTTTCTTTGGAAGAACCGTGGAAACAGGAAAAAGCTGGCGAAGTGCAATATATCCCCACGCAAGCCGAGGTTGGAGACTACTGCTTATTTCTCAATAAAGCCGCTATCGAAATCAAAATCGATACCCAGGACTATCTCCTCCTACCTCAGTCAGCCATACTCATCCTCATCCGCGACGATCTGGAAAGCCTTACAGAGTAATCGTCAACATCGTATAGGCAAATTCATCCATACCCGTCCGGGATGCGGCTGAGCCATACCAGTAACGAGTATAGCCCTGTCGTAGGGTGAGACGATCGTTATAGGTTGCCTCTAAGGTTACATCCCATTCCCTTCCTAAACCACCCCCTTCGGAAATACCTTCAGCAAATTGGTAATAGGCAAGATTTAAACTGATACCGCGCCAGAGGTTTAATTCTGTGCTTACGTGGAACTCTTCTAACCCGCGGGAGTAATTGTTAGCAAAGGACTGATGAAGATCGAACTGGCCGTGGAAATCATGTCTTTCCCCGTAGGGGTTGGCAAATCCTTCAACTTTTCCTGCTGTGGAAAGTTCATCACCGCTGTAATATTCCCAGCCGACTAAAAACCGTTTCCACACCGGTACGAAAGGCCAATTTACCCGCAGGTTACTTGCTAACATTTTTCCTGCAATGCCTACCCCGGGTTGAACCTGGCCAGCTTGCAGGGCACCCTCCAACTCCAGGGTGAACCAGAATAAAGAATATTCAACTGCTCCTCCCCAAGTTATCCGTTCACTCGCCAACCGGGTCCCGTAGGGGTTTTGTTCACGGAACCAATAAATACTTAAATCATCAAAACCCACTGTCTCTAATAGGGGAAACTGGGGTTTGAGATAAACCCCGTCGAGAGTCGCATCGGATTTGTCGCCTTCCATTGTTAGGTATGTTTCACGAATGATAAAATGAAACACATTCGTCAGTCCCGGCCAGTAACGGTTTACAAGGTTGACTCCTTCCATGACATTCCCCTGGTTATCCCACCAATTGGAACTGAAGAGCCGCCCCTTACCCAATTGAAATTCAAAACGCCCCACATAGAGCGTCCAGCCTGGCACTAATAAATCACTGATTTTCCCATAAACTTGATGGAGTGTGAGAAGGGAGTCTTTCCCGTACAGGGGAGAACCTTGGGATCCTAAAAGTTCAGCGGCCTGGCCTTGTAACACTGCGGAAACCGCTCCTGAAGTTAAGCGCAACCGGAGCCGGGAACGTAAATGAGTGCTCGTGGCTACGCCAGCATGATCATCTTCTAGCACCCCACTGGTGTCTTTCTCCATCCGCACCCGTACCTCGGCTTTCCAATCCAGATCTGTTGCTTTTACAAAGCCCAGATTCCAAAATAGAATAAAAGCGAGAAAAGTTCTTAATACCATGCTACTTTTTCGAAGGGTCCCCCGGATCAGTCCAGCGGATGGGATAAAGCGGTTCACCAAAGGGGCCCACCCCCGCCTGGTAAAAACGGGCCAAATCCTCCTTCGTGAAAGGATACGCGGGGGGAACGGGATGGTTGGTATTGCCAAAATAATTGGCCCCGTACTGGGCTACCGAAGCGGCTGTACGGATAATTCTCACCGGTTGTACGCCGGCTTTGAGGGCTGCTATGATGTCCGTATCGGCATCGCCATAAAATAAGTCCAAGTCCAGCGCTTTCATAACCTGGTGTTTGGTAGTAAAACGTTTACCATCTACGGTTTCTTTGGGAGTAAAAAACAAGTTTTGCCCTACCTGAACTTGGATTCCCAACTGTTCCGTAAGAAAGCCAGCCAATTGTTCTCCAGTCACTGGCGGGCGGGAAGTGATAAAATAGACCTCATGCCCGTGGGCGAGGAAGTATTGAATAAGAGTAACGGTAGGTTCAATGAGGAGGGAATAGTCACGGTCGTGGGTGTTGATCCAGGCGTAATCTACCGCCTGATTACTATCCCTGGGGGCTGCTGCAAACAACCGGGCTGTAAACAACACCGTATCATCGATATCAAAGCCCACCCGCAGGATCCCCGGTTCAGCAGACCATAATAGCTGACACCACAAAACAAAGAGACCCAGTAAAGTATGGTAACGTAATGTGATCAAAACCCTGTTTCCTCGCATAATGAGTAGAACCTCAGTCGGAATATACAGCCACCATTAGACTCTCTGCGAATATTCCTCAAGGTGTATTTTTCCGTAATATTACCCATGCCAAAAGCGGGTATCTACATCCACATCCCTTTCTGTAGAGCAAAATGCATTTACTGCGATTTCTACTCCTTGGCTGGGCAAGAAGAACTACTACCAACCTTCGTTAAAGCCTTAGTTCAGGAGATAAGTAGTTGTTCTATAGATACTTCTTCCTGGATCATAGAAACTTTATTTCTGGGAGGTGGTACTCCCAGCCTACTTGCACCTTCCCAGTTGGAGACCATTCTACAGGCACTTCATGAACAGTTTTCAATGCACCAGGTGAAGGAAATTACCCTGGAAGTGAATCCAGGTACTGCCACTGCAAATGCCCTGTTTGACTACCATGCTTTGGGAATTAATCGTCTTTCCATTGGGATCCAGTCGTTAGAACCAGCGCTTCTTCGGTGGTTATCCCGTATTCATACGGTACAGGAAAGTTACCAAACTTATAACACCGCCCGAAAAGTAGGTTTTGACAATATAAACTGCGACCTCCTTTTTGGCGTTCCAGGGCAAACCCCCACAATCTGGAAACGGGATCTAAAGCGCATCCTTGAACTTCAGCCGGAGCACATTTCCGCTTACTCCCTCACCGTAGAGGCTGGAACCCCTTTGCACCATCAAGTAAAAGAACGGATAGTCTGTATGCCTGACGAAGAAACCACAACAGCATTATTCAGAGAGACCCACAGGGCGCTCCAGTCGGCGGGATATGAACACTATGAAATCTCTAATTACGCCCTTCCAGGAAAACACTGCCTGCACAATCTCCACTATTGGGAGATAAAACCTTATTTGGGATTTGGCCCTTCAGCCTATAGCTTTGACGGTACCAAACGTTGGTGTAACGTTTCCTCTGTGGAAACATATTTGCAGCGGTCATCCCAAGGTCAATCCCAAATAGCTCACCAAGAGACGCTAAGTAAAACCCAACTTCTTAATGAAATCATCGGCTTTGGCTTGCGAACTAGTCAGGGGGTGAATTTGCACCGCATCCCAAAACCATTCCGACGGCAACTGCTCCAGCGGGCCTTTCGCGAAGGGAGTCCCGTGAAACTCCTTCTTCAACTACAAAATCACCACCTCACCCCCACCCTCGAAGGAATGCTCTACGCCGACGCGCTGGCAGTGGAGCTAATTTTCAATAACGAAAATCAATAAACAAAATGTTTGATCTGTTCCCCCTCGCGCCCGATGCGGCTCATGGCCTGGATTCCAATATCGAGGTGGAGATCGGTATAGGCCTCTGTCACCCGGCTGTCAGATTCCGATGTCTTTACCCCTTCTGGTGTCATGGGAGTATCGGAAACTAACAATAATGCGCCCCGGGCAATTCCATTATAGAGCCCCACAATAAATAAAGTGGCCGTTTCCATATCAATTCCTAAGGCCCGCACTTTTCGTAGGTAGGCTTTAAAAGTTTCGTCATGCTCCCAAACCCGGCGATTGGTAGTGTAAATCACTCCGGTCCGATAATCCAGGTTGCGCTCTACGAGAATCTGGGAAACATACTTGTGGAGTTTAAAAGACGGCATGGCTGGAACTTCTTTAGGGAAATAATCATCACTGGTCCCTTCGCCACGGATGGCAGCAATGGGCAAAATGAAATGTCCAATTTCAGTGGACTTTTTCAACCCACCACATTTTCCTAAGAACAGAACACCGTGGGGTTTTACTATCGATAATAAATCCATGATCGTCGCAGCATTGGAACTCCCCATACCAAAATTAATGATACTTAGACCTTCTTTATTCGTGGCCGAAGTCATAGGCCCACCCCTGCCATTGACAGGTATCTGAAATCGATGGGCAAACTTATCCACGTAATTCTGGAAATTGGTAAGCAAAATCCATTTCCCATACTCCTCGGGGACAGTCCCCGTGTAACGCTTGATCCAGTCTTTAACAATGGCTTCTTTAGACTTCATAAGGGCTAGTCTCCTACTTCCAAATAAATAGGGCAGTGGTCTGATCCCGGTACTTCTTCCAAAATGTCGGCATCAACGACGTGATTAACGAACGACTCGTTCACGAAAAAGTAGTCTATACGCCACCCAATATTCCGTGTACGGGCACCGAAACGATAGGTCCACCAGGAGTAGCGTCCCCCTTCTGGATGGA
>CAZBEL010000009.1:0-17806 GCA_964490885.1 uncultured bacterium | reverse complement strand
CTTGTGGTTCCCCTACCAGTACACGCTAAACGTGGTTCGAAAAATAGCGATCCCTTGGAAGCCCTGGACAAGAATGACTTGAAAAACTTAGAGACCGCCCTCCAAGCGAAAGCTCGTGACCGTTTTTACAAGATTCAACTGCCTGGCGCTAACACAATTCCCATAAACGCTATCCGGGACTTAAGAAAAACCTTAATGCTGCGTTCCTTAGAAAAGGGTCGAAAAGTAGTGGTGTTTTTTGACGCTCACCTCCTCTCTACGCAACAAGGTGAATCCGCTAATGCCTTACTAAAGTTGTTGGAAGAGCCCCCCTCTGGGACGACCTTAATTTTGGTCACCGACCATCGGTGGGAAATACTCCCCACGGTGCTTTCTCGCTGCCAGATCGTTGATTTTCCTCCCTTAAAAGAGATCATTATTAGGAATTATTTGGAAGGATGTGGAATCAAACCAGAAGATGCCCAACTCATCGCCACTTTAGCTGAAGGGGATCTCCATTTAGCTCGGAAGCTGATGGTTCGGTCGGCGAAGGAAATTTACTCCCTAATAAAAACTTTAGTTCAACAAGTTACGACTGAGGACGCCTCCGTATGGCGGACGTTTATTGATTATTATGCGCGGTTGGCCACTTCCGATCCAGAGGAATTCCGGTTTCATATCTATCTGTTACAGTTATGGTTGAAAGAAGCTTTTGCTTTAAAAAAAGGTCTTGTAGCTCAGTTGCATCTGAGCACTTTGCAGCAGGATCTGGAGCAGTTTAATAAAACTTTTCCACAAGCCGATTTACACCGGATGAACCTCATATTGGAGGAACTCCTCGAATCTTTAGCAAAGAAACTCTACCTGCCCTTAACTTTAACCACGGTTCTCATTGATTTACAGTCACACTTAGTCGCTACTTCGTCAAAGTAATACCTATGCCTAAAAAGAAGTTTTACATAACCACCCCCATATATTACGCCAATGACAAGCCTCACATTGGTCACGCCTACACGACCATCTTGGCTGATGTTTTGGCCCGCTACCATCGTGCAGAGGGAGAGTCTGTGTTCTTTTTAACAGGTTTAGACGAACATGGTCAGAAGGTACAGCAAGCGGCTGAGGAGCAGGGGATTGATCCTCAACTTCATTGCGATCGGATGGAACCCCGCTGGACCCAATTATGGGAGAAATTGCATATCCGTTACGACGATTTCATCCGCACGACCCAACCTCGGCATCGTCAAGTTGTCCAGGCGGTGTTACAGAAAGTTTACGACCGGGGTGACATCTATTTCGATGAGTACGGTGGTTATTATTGCGTAGGCTGTGAGCGTTTCTACACGGAAAAGGAACTGGAACAAGGTAACTGTCCCCAACATCAGAAGCCGGTAAAGTATATTACTGAAAAGAATTATTTTTTCAAGATGAGTCGTTACCAGCAACGTCTGGTTGACTACATCCACGACCATCCTGAATTTATCCAACCTCCCCATCGGCGGAACGAAATTTTAGGGTTTTTACGCCAGCCCTTGGGGGATTTATGTATTTCACGGCCTAAGTCGCGCCTTAGCTGGGGGATTGACCTTCCTTTCGATAAGGATTACGTTACCTATGTTTGGTTTGATGCCCTATTGAATTATGTGACCGCCACGGGGTATGGTGTGGATGAGGAACAGTATAGAAAGTGGTGGCCGGCAGATTATCACCTCATCGGTAAAGACATTCTTATGACGCATGCCGTTTACTGGCCTACAATGCTTTTTGCTGTTGACATACCTCTACCGCGAACGATTTTCGCCCACGGGTGGTGGCTTAGCGGGGAGTCCAAGATGAGTAAGTCCTTGGGCAATGTGGTAAATCCGTTAGAGCTTATCGACTCATATGGAGTGGATCCGGTGCGCTATTATCTAATGCGTGAAATGGTGTTAGGACAGGATGCTAATTTCACCATGGAGTCCTTCGTCAAGCGTTACAACAGTGATTTAGCCAATGATTTCGGAAATTTGTTAAGTCGCGTAACCCGTCTCTTGGAAAAACACTTTGCGGGCGAAATCCCTGCAGCTGGTCCTCCAACGGAAGCGGAGATTGCGGTAAAGGACCAAGCGGAAGCTTTGGGGCCTCGGGTAGATGATTTGATTAACCACATGAGGGTTAATGAGGCGTTGGAAGAAATCCTCCAGTTTATTCGCAGTATTAACCGCTACATGGAGAGCCAGGCACCGTGGAAATTGGTAAAAACCGATCTCTCCGCCGCGGGGCGCGTCCTGTACACGGCCGCCGAAGCCTTGTGCATCAGTGCCTTGCTATTGGAACCGGTAATGCCTAATCGTACCCGGATGGTCTTGGATTCCCTCGGTGCTGAGGATAGGGACCGGCAGTGGGGTGGCCTTGTTCCAGGATTGCGTATTCAACCCCACCCACACTTATTCCCCCGGATAGATTTCCAGGCCCAATCGAGGAAAAAGCAATCGGCTAAAACTGAAAAACCTAAGTATAAGGGAGAAACCCAGCCAAAAGAAGGTATCTTAGAAACAATTGCCCTGGATACCTTCCAGAAAGTGGATCTCCGGACGGCAGAAGTTTTGGTAGCCGAGCGCGTGGAAGGTACTGATCGCTTGATGCGGATGGAGGTTCAAGTGGGGGCGGAAAAACGTCAAATTGTAGCGGGGATCGCCCATCGGTATCAGCCGGAAGAGTTGGTGGGGAAGATTATTGTCATTGTTGCTAATCTTCAACCGGCCACGATTCGAGGACTGGAATCCCAGGGCATGCTATTAGCGGCCTCGAAAGGAAAGCAGTTGAGTTTGGTGATCCTGGACCGGGAACGGGTGGGGAGTGGTGCCACTGTGTTTTAATGCTCGTTGATTCTCACTGTCATCTATTTTTTAACGGTCTCAAAGACAATATTCCAGACGTAATTAAACGGGCGAAAGCGGAGGGGGTAGACACGATTATTTGTGTTGGGATTGATCTGGAATCCTCCCGAGAATGTATTCGTCTGGCGGAAAAGTACCCGGAAGTCTTTGCTTCCATAGGAGTACATCCCCATGATGCTCAGAAAGCGCCTGAAGATTATTTGCAGCAATTGGAGATCCTACTAAAGCATCCCCGCGTAGTGGCAGTAGGCGAGATTGGTCTGGATTATTACCGGCAGTATTCCCCTCACGATATACAACGTCAGGTATTTCGGGAGCAGTTAGAATTAGCCCGGACGGCGCACAAACCCTATATCTTCCATAACCGTTCCGCCGATGAAGATATTATTCGGTGTTTAAAAGAAGTAGGATACTATCGCGGTGTGGCTCATTGCTTTTCCAGTGATTTGCCTACGGCACGACAGTTTGTTGAATGGGGCTTGATGGTTTCTTTCGCCGGGAATATTACCTATAAAAAATCTTCCCTTCCGAAAGTGGCCCGAGGGCTACCACTAAGTCACCTAATGGTAGAAACCGATTCGCCCTTTTTGAGTCCCGTTCCTTTTCGAGGAAAACCCAATAAACCGGAGCGAGTACGGCTTGTGGCGGAGAAACTAGCCACGGTGCATTGTTTAACCTTTAAGGAGATCGTGCAGACCACGGCAGCGAATACACGACAGTTGTTTGAATTGTGACCGTAGCAGCGAGTACGTAAATCGTACTCAAGAGGTCGTTAAAGGGTTTTACGCAGCTGAAGGTTATTAGGTTTATATTTCCCCATCATTATGTAATCGCCAGGCTGCGTATTATATAGAGAGATACAAATAATTAAGTCTGTTTATGTATGGAGAGGTTTATCGTGGGATTAACAAAATCTCTCGATTTTGTATAATATAGCGGTTTGTTATTTAATGGGGATTAGCTAGAATTTGGGATTGTTTTCAATTTTTATGTCACACTTTGGCGTTATGCGGCTTCAAGATTGTTTGCTTCGTATTTTTAGACTTTCTTCGGTAATATAGGGCTGATGATTGCTCAATTCTTTAGGAAGTAAGTCTTGATGTCCAAACAACCTCCCTATCGGAAGAAGTGGGGTCAGAACTTTCTACGGGATCCCAACTTGATCCGGAAGATTATTCGTACCATAGAACCGCAAAGTGACGATAGTTTTTTAGAAATCGGTCCAGGGTCCGGGTCTTTAACCAAGTACCTATGTCCAGAGGTAGCCCATCTAGCAGCAGTGGAAATCGACCCGCTACTATTAGCCATTTTGAAGACACAAAAAGAGTTGAGTTCTGTAAAGTTTATTCAGGGAGATATCCTAGAGCTGGACCTTGCAGATTTGCCAATTCCACGCCCGGTAAGAGTGGTAGGAAATATCCCATACAATATTTCTTCCTCCATTATTTTCTGGTTAATTAAGCAACGTGACCATTGGAAAGACGCCTTTCTCATGGTTCAGAAAGAAATGGCCGATCGGTTGGTGGCCAAGGTAGGAAGCAAGGAATACGGGCGCTTGACCGTTATGACGAGAGCCTTCTTCGACATCGATCTTTGCTTCACAATTCCACCGCACGTATTTATTCCTCGTCCCAAGGTGGAGTCGTCTTTTGTGTCGTTGAAGAAAAAGGACCTGCCTTTAGTAGAAGAGGATCAGTTTGCTATTTTTGAAAAGTTAGTGGGGACTGCATTTGCCCAACGCCGTAAAATGCTGAAGAATACGTTGGCGGGCTTTTCTATCTCAGAATCGGAGGAGTCCCCAGTGGATTTACATCGGCGTCCGGAACAGTTAACCGTGGAAGAGTTTGTAAGTTTATTGGAACAAATGCACCGTTAAGTGTTTTCAATGTTTGGTAGTTAATTTAGAAATGTGTTAAATTTCTCTGCTATTCTGGAATTGAATATTAGAGGAGAGCATGGCAAAAACTGGTCGGACCGTCAATGAGTCAAACCGTAGCTTAAGTCGCTACTTAGAGGAAATTGGAAATTTTGAGCCCCTACCCCCGGCACGGGAGGTAGAGTTGGCTCAACGTATTAAGAAGGGGGACCAACAGGCGTTGGAGGAGTTGGTCAAGGCCAATTTGCGCTTTGTCGTCTCCGTAGCCAAAGATTATCAAGGTCAGGGTCTGCCCTTGACGGATTTAATTAATGAGGGGAATTTAGGTTTGATTAAGGCTGCCGGGCGGTTCGATGAAACACGCGGTTTTAAGTTTATTTCCTACGCAGTATGGTGGATTCGGCAGTCCATTCTACAAGCGTTGGCTGAACACTCGCGCATCGTTCGCTTACCCTTAAACCGCGTAGGCACGATCAGTAAGATCACCAAAACCGCTGAGAAACTGGAAGCAGAAATTGAGCGCTCTCCCAACGAGGGCGAATTGGGGAAACAGTTGGAAATGACCCCGGACGAAGTGATTGATGCTTTGCGCATTTCCCGTCGCCATCATTCCCTCAACGCTCCCTTCAGGGATGGGGATAAGAACTCCCTTATCGACGTCATTGAGGACGAAAACCAATCCTCACCAGACGAACCCCTCATGAACGATTCTTTAAAGGATGAGATTCGTCAGTCATTGAATACTTTGAAGGAACGGGAGCGGCAAGTGATCAAAATGTATTTCGGTATTGATCGCGATTATGCGTTAACGCTAAACGAGATTGGTGAGGAATTCAATCTCACTCGGGAACGGGTACGGCAGATCAAAGAAAAAGCCATTCGGCGCTTGCGCCATCGTTCCCGGAGTAAAATTCTTAGAACCTATTTAGGATAGACGTAAAGGAGGTGATTCACACGTGGTCGAAGTGACCGTAAGAGAGGGTGAGCCCCTGGAGCGGGCCCTGCGACGCTTTAAGAAAAAGTGGGAGCGGGCTGGTGTCCTACGGGAAGTGAAACGGAAATCGTTTTACATTAAGCCCAGTGACGAGAAACGTACGGCCCGGAAGAAGGCTCTTCGGCGGATGGCCCGTTACGCCCGTTACTGAATCACCAGTAATAGAAGTATATGAAAAGGTTCGGGGTTTGTCCTCGAACCTTTTTTAATTTATTCCCATGTTGATCCGTAGCATATCCGGTGTTCGAGGATTGGTGGCTACCCACCTGACCCCCAAAGTCAGTGAACACTATACGCAGGCGTTCCACACCCTAATACCACCGGGAGCAGTTATCGTGGGACGCGATAGTCGCCCTTCGGGGGATGAACTGTTGGAAGCAGTGGTAAATACCCTCATGGACCTAGGGCGGGAAGTAATTATTTGTAATATTGTCCCTACCCCGACCATGCAATTTTTAGTGGAGCATTCAGACGCCGGGGGAGGCATCATCATCACGGCCAGCCATAATCCCATTGAATGGAATGGCTTGAAGTTTGTCCGTTCCGATGGCACCTTTTTCCGTCCCGATGAGTGTGAAAAGTTATTTAAGTTAGTCGATCAGGGAGTAGCGCCAGACAAGTCTGCCGAAAAAGGAATGGTGTTACCGGATGAAAATGCAATTCTGAAACATATTCTACATATCATGAGCCTAAAGTGTCTGGATTCGGCAGCAATTCGCGCACGGTCTTTCAAGGTAGTGGTAGATGCCGTGAATGGAGCTGGCTCAGAGGCCTTGCCTTCCCTTTTAGAGAAGTCAGGTTGCATTGTAGTACAGATCAATTGTGCCGCCAACGGTGTTTTTACACGTGGTGCGGAACCGCTTCCTGAGAATTTAGAAGAACTGTGCGCTACGGTTGTGGACGAACAGGCTCATGTGGGCTTTGCCGTGGATCCCGATGCCGACCGACTGGCTGTGGTCTCGGAACAAGGTAAACCTTTGGGGGAGGAATACACCCTGGTTTTAGCGGCGGAAGGATATTTGAAGACTGTAACGGACCCAGGAATCTTGGTGACCAATTTATCTTCCTCGCTGGCTCTGGAGATCATGGCGGCACGGTATGGCTGGCGCGTGGAACGGGCTCCCGTGGGAGAGATTAACGTAGTGGAAAAAATGCTTGCTGTTGGGGCTCAATTGGGAGGTGAAGGGAACGGGGGTGTCATTTTAAAGCAGGTACATTTGGGGCGGGACTCCCTGGTAGGAGCAGCGCTGGTACTACACCGCATGGCGCAGACAGAGGAACCGTTAAGTAAGATTCATGCTAATCTGCCTCAGTTCGAAATTGTTAAGGATAGGGTTCGCATTGAGAACGTGGATTTGAAAAAGGTTTCTACGGAGCTTCAAAAGATTTTCACCGGAGCTAACGTCGTCGCGGTAGACGGTTTAAAATTCAGTTGGTTTGACTGCTGGATTCACTTAAGGAAGTCGAACACCGAGCCTATCCTGCGGATTTACGCCGAGGCACCGGAAAAGGAAGAAGCTGAAAACTTAGTGGAAAAGGTCAAAGAAACAATAAAAGGCGCCATAAAATAGGGTTAGTATAATTTAGGCAGTATTGTTTTATAGGCCACGCAAAAGCGTGGTTTTTATTTTATAATCTGTTGATATATATGTACTTGGGTCATAATTGAATCTCAGTTACTAGTTTAAATTTGCAAATTTTTCTTGACATGTAGCGGTTTTAGGCGTAGTTTTGAACATATGATAATTGCTAATGAACATTTGTTCAGCACAAAAAGGCCATGAAACCGGACAGTGACAACCTTTTGGTAGAAACCGCAAGGCTATACTACGAGCACGGACTTAATCAAAGACAGATCGCCAAGAGATTAGGGATATCGCGCCCGGGTGTGTCCCGTTTGTTGCAGACGGCACGAAAAAAAGGCATTGTGAAAATTGAGATCATTGATCCGGCAGAGCATGGAACCCAATTAGAGCACGCCCTGAAAGAACGTTTTGCATTAAAGAAAGTTGTTGTGGTTCCCAACGGTGAGGAACACGAACAAGTTGTTAAAAACAGGTTAGGGAGGGCTGCGGTCATTCTCCTGGATTCTTTATTGAAAGAAAAGGTAATCCTGGGTGTTTCATGGGGAACAACCATGCAAGCTGTCACTCGTTACTTAAAAAAGCGTTCTTTAAAAGGAATGATCGTGGTTCAGTTGAATGGCGGTATTTCTCGTGCCGAGTACGACACACACGCCAGCGAGATTGCCCAGCGGCTCAGCGAGAATTATCGTGCCATACCTTATTTATTACCCTTACCTGCAGTGGTGGACAGCTCCCAGTTGAAAGCGGCGATTATTGCCGACAAAAACATTGCCCGCACGCTGGAGTTAGGTCGGCAAGCAGAGATCGCCCTGTTTACCGTCGGGTCCTTCAGTCATGAATCGGTGTTGGTGAAAGCCGACTATTTCGAACCAGAGGAAGTGGACCAATTACTTGACCAGGGTGCGGTGGGAGACATTTGCTCGCGTATTCTCCGGGAAGACGGCCAAATCTGCGATGCGGAGTTAAATGCGCGAACTATTGGTATTGAGTTAGAGGAGTTACAATCAAAACCCTATGCCATCGCCGTAGCGGGTGGGAAGGATAAGTTACCAGCCATCCGAGCCGGGTTAAGAGGGAAGTGGTTCAACTGCTTGGTAACCGATGAATGGGTGGCCGAGGAATTATTGGAAGCTTGATCCAATGATTACCACCACTGGAAAAATTGTTGCCCTGGGTGCCGATCATGGAGGCTACCCGCTGAAAGAAGCCCTAAAAGAGTATTTAATGAGCAAGGGGTATAAAATTGCCGATTGTGGGACCGATAGCCCTGCGTCCGTGGACTACCCGGTCTTCGCTTATGCAGTGGCTCAGACCGTGGCTGACGGAAAGGCGGACTTTGGGGTAGTGGTCGATGGTGCCGGAATCGGATCGGCCATGGTGGCTAATAAAGTTCCTGGGGTACGGGCGGCGCTGTGCTACGATCTCTCCACGGCACGGAACGCCCGAGAACACAACGATGCCAATGTTCTCACTTTAGGAGCCGGACTCATCGGTGAGGCCTTGGCCAAACAGATTGTGGATGTATTCTTGACTCAGTCATGTACAGTGGAGCGGCATCAGCGCAGAGTCCAGATGATCAATGATCTGGACCGGGTTCGAGGGAGAGCGACGATTTCCGCGCAAAAAATTTCACTACCAGACAAGAAGGAGGCCGAAACAGTGCAGATCACTCAAGAGGACGTGGCCCAAATTGCTCAGCGTGTGGGAGAATTGCTGGCCTCTGACGAAACATTAGCCCCCGTGGTAAATGGTGACCATTGTGCGTCAGATATGGTGTGCCAGTGTGGCGTCTGTGTGGAAAAACAGCCCGAGACGATCCGTAAGTTTTTAGAGTTAGGTGTAGAGCGGATCGGGTATCACAACGGTACTGGGTGTGAGTGTGTTCCTGAAGATATTGCTCGCTGCATCGACCACACCCTTTTGAAGCCCGAGGCTACGGAAGATGACATTAAAAAACTGTGTGCCGAGGCTAAAGAGTTTGGGTTTGCCACCGTGTGCGTCCATCCCAGTTATGTTCCTCTAGCAGCTCGAGAATTAGCCGGCTCCCCCGTGAAGGTGTGTACTGTGGTGGGATTCCCCTCCGGGGCTCATATGCCGGAAATCAAAGCGCTGGAAACGCGCCGGGCCATTCGGGATGGGGCGCGGGAAATCGATATGGTCATCAATATTGGGGCTTTAAAAAGTGGAAATGATGACCTTGTGTACCGGGACATTAGGGCCGTTTGTGAAGCTTGTGAAGATGGGGGTGCCGTGAGCAAGGTGATTATCGAAACGGCATATTTAACCGATGAGGAAAAAGTCCGCGCCTGCACTCTGGCCCGCAAGGCGCGCGCCAATTTCGTGAAAACCTCCACTGGATTCGGTCCTCAGGGAGCCACGGTAGAAGATGTAGCCCTCATGAGTCAAACAGTGGGTCAAGCCGGGTTGGAGGTGAAAGCTGCTGGTGGGATTCACTCTTACGAAGAAGCCCGGGAGATGATCCAGGCCGGCGCTACCAGGATCGGTGCTAGTGCCGGTATCAAAATTTTGCAAGAAGCGAAGACAGTCACTATTTCGAACTAACAAACTACGGGAAGTGAGTAACTGCCATGGTTGATCTTAGAGCCTACGTTTTTTTAGACAGTCTGCAACCTCAGTATGCCGCCTTTTTAGGTACCGTGGCCAAGGGCTTTCTGCCCATTGCGGGGATGGCCTCCCTATATGTGGAAATTTCCCCCGGCATCGAAATCAATCGTATTACGGATATTGCCCTTAAATCCACTCGCGTGACGCCGGGGATGCAGATCGTTGAGCGGTTATACGGCATGTTAGAGATTCATTCTGAATCCCAAGCGGATGTACGCCAAGCGGGAAGAGCTATTTTGGAAGCTTTAGATTTGAAGGAAGAGCATCGCTGGAAGCCAAAGATCTATTCCAGTCAGGTGATCCGGCGGGTGGATGACCACCAGACGCAACTCATTAACCGGATGCGTCATGGGAATATGATTGTTCCCGGTCAAACCCTCTACGTCATGGAGGTACAGCCCGCAGCATATGCGGCCTTAGCCGCCAACGAGGCTGAGAAGGCTGCCGAGATCAACATCCTGGAGGTGCGTTCCTTCGGTAGTTTTGGCCGCGTTTACCTGGGCGGTGAGGAACGTGACATCGATGTGGCCTGGCGCGTGGCAGTAAAGACCATCGAGGAAGTATCCGGTGTGCAAAAAGAATTGTAGAGCAAAGAGGTCGGGATGAAGACCAACTTTGATACACAAAAGATCAGCGTGAGAACGGTGATCGACATTACAGAATAACCTAAATATAGGAGGTAGAACTCATGGCCGAAGCACTTGGAATGATTGAGACGCGGAGTTTTCCTGCCGTTGTGGAAGCGGCTGATGCGATGGTGAAAGCCGCCAAGGTAGAGCTGGTGTCCTATGAAAAGACCGGTGGGGGTTATGTTACCGTGAATATCCGGGGTGATGTGGCTGCCGTCAAGGCTGCCTGCGATGCTGGGAAAGCCGGCGCCGCACGCGTAGGTGAGATCGTCGCCGTGCACATCATCGCCCGCCCGCATGTCAATGTGGATACTGTCTTACCCCTGGGCCGGAAAGAAGAAGGACAAGCCGAACTTAAGAAGAGCAAGAAATAAGCGGGTCCTGACATGACATTAGCAGAAGTGGTGGGGACGGTGGTCTCTACCCGTAAAGAGTCGAGCATGGAGGGCCTGAAGTTTCTCTTACTTCAGCAAGTTGATGTTGAAGGTAAACAGAAAGGTGGCTTTGTCGTGGCTGCCGATGCGGTCGGTGCCGGTGTAGGAGAATTGGTTCTCTACGCCACAGGCAGTTCGGCCCGGCAAACCGTCCTAACCGATAAACGTCCCTGTGATGCGGTGGTCATGGCCATCGTGGATCACTGGGAAATCGGTGGAGAAACGAAATACAAAAAAGGGGCCGAGGCTTGAAAGGTACTGGTGGGTTTAACCCCGTGCTTTGTTAATCTTAGCTATAGCCCGAGAAGCCATGGTAATCCCATCCAAAACTGAAGCGGGAGGTGAGATGTGTCCCAATTAACACCGAGCCAGGTGGATTTAATCGCCAGTCAGGTCGTGCGATCCCTTCGGGTCCCAGGGCAATCTAACGTTGTGCCCAGCCCGGAAAAGGTTTCCGGGGTGGCACCAGCACTGGGTCGCGGAGTGTTTGCTAATGTTGACACTGCAGTGAAAGTCGCCACGCGAGCCCAGCGACAATTAATGGCTATGCCGCTGGTGAAGCGAGAGGAGATCCTGAAGAGTATTCGGGTTTCTATGCTCCAACACGCCGAGGAATTGGCCCGGCGAGCCCACGAGGAAACGGGGCTGGGAAGGGTGACTGATAAAGTCGCCAAGAACCGGCTGGTCACGGAAAAGACACCTGGAACAGAAGTTCTGGTACCCCAGGTGAAAACGGGAGATCGTGGACTTACCCTCACGGAGTTGGCTCCGGTGGGAGTTATTGGGGCTATTACGCCCTGTACCAATCCCACTTCCACCATCATCTGCAATACCATCGGGATGCTGGCGGCGGGGAATGCAGTTGTTTTTAACGTGCATCCTGTGGCTAAAGAGGTGAGCATTTACAATGTAGAGCTGTTGAACCGTGCTATTACCGAAGTAGGTGGGCCGGAAAACCTGGTTGTGACCCTGGCTGAGCCCACAATTGCCAGCGCCCAGGAACTCATGCGTCACCCAGGTATCAACCTTTTGGTTGTAACCGGTGGCGGCGAAGTGGTGAAAGCTGCCATGACCAGTGGCAAACGCGCCATCTGTGCTGGTCCGGGGAACCCCCCAGTGGTGGTGGACGAGAGTGCCGACCTGGAACATGCAGCTCGTTGTATTGTCCAGGGCGGTTCCATGGATAATAATATCATCTGTGTGGTAGAAAAGGAAATCTTTGTAGTAGAGGCGGTAGCAGACCAGTTGCAAGCCGCTTTCACCCGGCACCATGCGGTGGTTTTGAAACCCCATGAGATCGAGCGCTTGGAAAAGGTTATTTTCAAGGAGACCTTTGGCACGCGGCAACCGGGCGTTATTAACAAGGCTTTCATCGGGAAGGACATACAGGTGATTCTTTCCGAGATCGGTCTCTCAGTGGAAGATCATGTACGGTTGGCCATTGCCCCGGTTCCTGTGGGTCATCCCTTGGTCTGGACGGAGCAGATGATGCCGGTGGTTCCCCTCGTACGCCTGCCCAACGTGGACCAGGCCATTGATATGGCCAAGGAGGCAGAACACGGTTTTGGGCACACGGCCATTATGCATTCCAAGAACCTTGACAATTTAAGCCGTATGGCCCGGGAGATGGATTGCAGTATTTTCGTGAAAAATGGACCTTCATTGGCCGGTTTGGGCTATGGGGGTGAAGGGCACTGTTCCTTCACAATTGCCAGCCCTACCGGGGAGGGGCTCACCGATGCTCGGAGTTTCACCCGACAACGGCGTTGTGTACTGGTAGATCATTTCAGGATTGTGTGATGGCCCGTTATCCCGCTCTAGCTTTGATTGAATTTTCCAGTATCCCCACGGGTATCCTGGCCGGGGATGCCATGGTAAAGCAGGCCCCCTTAAGCATTTTGAAAACGGGTACAGTGCACCCCGGAAAGCATGTGGTTTTAGTAGGTGGTAGCGTGGCCTCCGTAGAGGAAGCCTTCGCTAAGGGTGTAGCCGTTGGTGGCGATCAAGTTATTGACCGGGTAATCTTGGCTGATGTTCATGAACAGGTGTACGACGCCGTTTTGAATAAGCGCCTCCCGTGTAACCGTGAATCCCTAGGGGTCGTGGAGACGTCCACCATGGCAGCTACCATCAAAGGGGCTGATGCGGCGGTTAAAGGGGCAGTGGTGGATATTGTGGAAATCCGCTTGGCAGATGATTTGGGAGGGAAGGCTTTTACGGTATTCACTGGAGTGGTGGAGGAAGTACAGGCGGCCGTAGAACTCGCCCAAGCGAATGTGACCGACCAGCAATTCTGGCTGGGGGCTACTATTATTCCGCGCCTTAGTGAGGATATGGTTCAGCAGATTGAAGCGTCCACCCATTTTGCTACGGTTCCTTTGCAGACGCTTCCAGAAGGGGAATTCTGATTATGTTGTTAGGGAAAGTCGTGGGTACACTTACCCCTGCTGTGGTCTATGAGGGTCTGGAAGGCGTTCCATTTTTATTAATACAACCGCTGGATAAACATCAAGAGCCCACTGGCGATCCGTTTGTTGCTGCCGATGCGACGCGCATGGCAGCGCCAGGGGAACTCATTTATTACGAAAGCTCCCGGGAAGCTGCCCTGGCCCTGGATCCCTGGTTTGTCCCGGTGGATGATACGATTGTTGGGATCGTGGACGAAGTGCATCTTTACGAAACTTCGAATGATCTGGCAGGTGGGCGCACATGATTTTAGGGCGCGTCTGTGGAACCATTCACTCCACGATCAATCACAAGTTTTATGATCAAAGGCGATTGTTAGTGGTGGATCGATTGACGGAGGACGGGGAACCGACGGGAAAATATCTCATTGCCGTCGATTCTGTGGATGCCGGTGCAGGGGAGACTGTTCTAGTTATTGATGAAGGGAATTCTGCCCGGCAGATTGTTGGAGACGATCTGGCCCCCATTCGTTCTATTATTATTGGGATCGTGGATCAAGTAAGCAAAGGTTGAACAACCAGCATTTATCGGTCGTTTCTCTGTTAAAGGCTTTCTTTTATCATCTATAATTCGCCTGGGTTGAACCAAACTCCAAGGTTCATCACTGGTTTTCGGTGTAATTTTACATCATGTCTCAACTGGAGGTGAAAAAAGGTTCGGAGGTAGAACTAACCATTGATTCGCTGGCCTACGGAGGACGCGGTGTGGCGCGGGTAGGTGACTTTGTGGTTTTTGTCTCCAGGGCGCTTCCAGGTCAAACAGTGCAGGCTTTGGTTTACCGGAAAAAGCGTCGTTATGCCGAAGCGCGCACTTTGGAAGTGATTAAGGAATCTCCCCATGCTGTAGCTCCCCGGTGTGAGCATTTTGCCTTTTGTGGTGGGTGCCAATGGCAGCATCTGAGTTATGCCGAGCAAGTGGAGCAGAAGCGCTGCCAAGTAGAGGCCATCTATCAGCATCAGACGACCCTTACTGATTTTGCCATTGACCAGGTTATTCCTGCTGAGCAAACCTATCATTACCGAAATAAGATGGAATTCACCTTTTCCAATCGACGGTGGGTCTTACCCGATGAACCGCAACAAGCACAAAAAGATTTTGCCCTGGGTTTACACCTGCCGGGACGTTTCGATAAAATTTTGGATATTAACGAATGTCTTTTACATCCACCGGAGGGGAATGCCATTCTCAACTTAATTCGCGAAATGGCCCGGGGAAACGGTTTGAAACCGTACAATGCCAGGACACATGAAGGGTTTCTGCGACACCTGGTGTTACGCTTTGGATTCCAGACAGGTCAAACCATGGTGAATATTGTTACGGCTTATGAGAACAGAGAAGCTTTAGAACCCTTGGTGAAAGCCCTCTTGGAACGGTTTCCAGATCTCACCGCCATAGTCAACAACATCAACACCCGTAAGGCAGATATTGCTTTCGGAGAGTACGAACTCTTATTACATGGAAAACCTACCATTGAGGAAAAGCTTGGGAACCTCACCTTGGAAATTTCCGCCAACTCTTTTTTCCAGACCAACACGGCACAGGCAGAGCGTTTATATGGCGCTGTTTTAGAAGGCGCGGATCTAACGGGGAAGGAGGTAGTGTATGATCTCTACTGCGGGGCTGGGTCCATTTCCTTGTTTTTAGCACCCCAGGCGAAGGAAGTCCATGGATTTGAAATGATTTCTACGGCTGTAGAAGACGCCACTCGCAATGCCGTGGCCAACGGGATTGGGAATACCCATTTTTACAAGGTAAATCTGGAGCAAACTTCTAGACTGAAAAAGCTTTGGGAGACACTTACAAAGCCCGAGATCGTAATTCTTGACCCTCCCCGAGCGGGCCTGCATAAAAACCTCATACTAACCATACAGGAATTGAAGCCTAAACGTATTGTTTACGTGGCCTGCAACCCTACCACCCAGGCTCGGGATATAGCGTCAATCGTAGAGAGTAGCTATACACTCCAACACATGACCATGGTTGATATGTTCCCCCACACACCGCATATTGAGACGGTGGCGGTTTTGGAGAAGGCTGGGTAAAAGCGGGGTAATCGGTTAGGTTAAAAATGTAAGAAAAGAATAAAGATGTAGTGTAATAACCCCCTATTCACCTGGTTTTTCGCGAATTCATCAATATGAAATCCAATCCTTATTTCTTTAGTGGGATAGCCTTAAATTTTTCACTGTGCGTCGGTGGTTTAGAGTTCTGATTCGTAATAGCTTCTTTCAGGTGGCCATGGGAATCTTTATTGTCATGGTCCTGGGGGGCGTAGTATTGAGATACCTGGAAGTGGGTGAAATTACGGAAGGTGAAAATCCCTTCTGGTGGGCCATAGTCACCATGACTACGGTGGGGTATGGTGATTATACTCCCAAGTCCATGGAAGGACGCGTATTCGCCGTTCTGGTTATGTTTGCCGGCATTTCCCTGGTGTCACTCCTTACCGCCACCATATCATCCATTTTTGTAGCGAGACGTATCCGGGAGGATAAAGGCTTGGAAAAAGTAAAAGTAAGTGATCATATTATTCTCTGTGGATGGAATAAGAACGGAGAGCAGATTATGGATTCCATCCAATACCTCTCTGAAGGCGAATCCCTTGATTTAGTGTTGATTAACGATTTAGGGGAAGACCAGATTAACCATCTCAAGAATCGCTACCGGGACATTCGTTTACATTTCGTGGCCGGGGATTTTACCAGTGAGCAAATCTTGGAACGGGCCAACTTGCGGGAGGCCTCTACGGTGGTCATCATACCCAATATCGTGAATGGGACGGTTGTGAATCCTGATGAAAAGACCATTTTTGCCACCCTAACCATTAAAGGCATGGAACCTAATGTCCGGGTTATTGCCTACTTGAGTAATCGGGAAAACTTGACCCACATCCGCCGAGCCAATGTGGATGAAGTTGTAGTGAGTGATGATTTTGGCGCCTATATGCTCGCTTCACACGTTATGGATCCCGGCATTCCTCAAACAATAAATACCCTCTTCGACAATAAAACTCCGGCGCGCTTCAAGCGGGTGCCCATTCCTAAAGAGTTTGTTGGAAAGTCCTTTGAAGATCTGTTTGATCATTTTCATACTAAACACGGGTGGATTTTAGTGGGGATTTATTCGGAAGAGGAAAACCTGGGAATTGGGGAAGTCCTCTCAGCGGATACGTCTGCCCTGGATGCTTTCATCGAACGAAAGTTAAAAGAGGGCGGCATCTCCTTGCAGGAGGAGAGTAAGATTCAGACGGTGATTAACCCGGGCAAAGAGTATAGTATTAAAGCTGGCGAACGCGCCATTATCATACCGTGAGGTCTTCATGGAAATAGCTCAAGCCAAGTCTTTTGAAATCTTCCGGGATATGGAGGATGATGAAATCAAACGATTTTGTGAAAGAGGGACCCAAATAACCATTCCTGCCGGGGAGCAGTTCATTACGGAGGGAGAAGTAGGGGATAGTATCTATCTCCTGACCGCAGGTGAAGTAGAAGTAACCAAAGCCTTAACCTTACCGCTATCCAAAGGACGGATCGATAATCGAGAAAAGGCTATGATTCGCATTACCAGTGATATGTACCCATTATTTGGGGAGATGTCCCTTTTTGATGATGGCGACCGTCGCACAGCCAACGTGAAGGCCATTACCGAATGTGAATTGGTTAAGATCACTAAGGAAGATTTGTTCGAAATTTGCGAAAATGATCCAGGTATTGGTTACAAACTCATGCGGAACTTGGGTCGGATTATTACTCGTAACCTGGTAAAAGCCAACCAGGACGTGCTAAAACTGACGACCGCCTTTAGCTTAATTCTCGAACGGTAATCCGCATCAACGACAAAAGACGAGTCTACTGACATGAAACCGGTCATTTTAGATAAGGTTTATCAGCCCGCCCAGGTGGAATCACGGTGGTATAATTACTGGGAGCGAAAAGGCTATTTTCATGTGGAACCGGACAAGAACCGCGAACCCTTTACGATTGTGATTCCACCCCCCAACGTCACGGGGATGCTTACCATGGGCCATGTCCTGAATAATACCATGCAGGATATTCTCATCCGCAAAGCACGCATGGAAGGGAAACAGGCCTGTTGGATTCCCGGGACCGATCACGCCTCTATTGCCACTGAAGCCAAGGTAGTTAAGCACCTTGCTTCTCAGGGAATTCGTAAAGAAGATTTGGGCCGGGAGGCTTTTTTAGAGCAAGCCTGGGCCTGGAAAGAAAAGTATGGTGGCATCATCATTAGTCAGTTGAAGAAACTGGGCTGTTCTTGCGATTGGCAACGGGAGCGCTTTACTATGGACAAAAATTACGTCCGTGCTGTTTTAGAAGCGTT
>CAZBEL010000008.1:0-18042 GCA_964490885.1 uncultured bacterium | reverse complement strand
CTAAAGTTTCCCACTTTTAATGAATCGTTTTAATAAGCGCTTTTTATCAGGAAATTGGTGATTTAGCTTCCTGAAAGAGTTCAACGCGGCCACGTCCTAACTCTTTTGCACGGTAGACGCCTTGGTCAGCAAAGTCGATCAGGTCTTTTTCGACGGTGCCATGGATGGGATACTGAGCAACCCCGGCACTAAAAGAAACAAAAATATCGTTGTCATCGAAGCTGAAAAGTGGTTTTGATCGAATATCTTGGATGATGTTTTGTATCGTTTTCATGGCCCCCTCCAAATTTGAGCGGACCATTATTAGGAAGAATTCCTCGCCCCCCCAACGAGCGAAAATGTCGGTACTTCGGATCTCAGATTTAATGAAGTTGGTGAAAGCAATTAAGGCCCGGTCACCACAGGTGTGACCGTAAGTATCATTGATCTGTTTAAAATGATCGAGATCTATTAATGCTAAGGTAAATTCTTCCTGATGACGCTGATGAAGTTTAATCTGGCGTTTCAATTCCCGCTGGAAAAAGCGCCGGTTGTGTACCCCGGTGAGGGGATCTAAATAAATAGCATCTGATGTCTGTTTGTGGCGCTTTAACGTCGAGGTGACAATGGCCAATAACTCCTCCTTCTGCACCGGTTTGGTAAGATAGTTTTCCACACCACCCAGATAGGCCTTGATTTTATTAGGTAGTGTTTCCAACCCAGAAATAAAAATGAAGGGGATCATTCTCAGGCGAGCGTCGTCTTTAATTACCTTAAGAATTTCAAAACCATTAGGTTGAAGCATGATATCTGAAAGGATGAGATCCGGTTCATCCCGAATAATTTGCTCCTTTACGTTTTCCACATCTAGCAGTTCCCCCACCACATCCACCTCATAACCTTCCTTGGAAAGATGGAATTTCATGAGTGAGGCGAATTGCTGATCGTCTTCAATGATTAGAATTTTTTCCACGCGGTACCCCGAAAAATGACTATTGGTTTTAGCTAAAATTGTTTCGTATAAAATTAAAGCTAATTAGCCTTAATTGCATTTAGAAAAAAATATTTGTGAAAACTGTGAGTTTATATTAATATCATGAAGGATATGTGAATAATGAATTACATGATAAACAATAAAACTAAGCCTTCCGTTATAATTGGGAAGTGAGTGAAAAAAGGGAAAAAATACTACACAACCGGTGATGTTTCCCGGTATTGCGAAGTTGATGTAAACACAGTAAAAAGCTGGATTAAACACGGAAGTTTACCAGCTTTTACAACACCCTCGGGACACTATCGTATTCCACGTCCGGCTTTTATACATTTTGTTAAAACCCAAGGATTTCTCTACGACCCTACCTTTTTTGGTGAAGACCAACCTTCTCCGGACATATTAATTATAGACGAAGATCCCCAACAGCTCACCAGGATCGTGAAACAATTGCGATCCCTGTATCACAATTTAAGAATTGAGACTGCCACGAACAGTTTTGATGGGTACGTAAAACTTAACCAGCACACGCCCAAGGTCGTTTTATTAGATATGGTTTTTCCAAACAGTATGGGGATTGAATTTCTACGCACGATCCAATCTAATGACCTCGTAAATGGCTTAAAGGTGTTGGTCATTTCTGATCGGTCGACCCTTGACTGGCAAGATAAAATAAAAAATTTACCCGTGGATGAATGGATCGTAAAGCCTGTTGATCATCGTAAGTTAAAGGAAAAATGCGATCATCTTTTTCAAGGAGTTTTGATTACGTAAGTAAAAGGTGAAGACAATCTATGAAATCTCGTAAATTGAACGAAACCAAAGGATGAGCGAATCATGACCAAAATGGGTTACTATGAGCTAATTGGGCTCCAGCGGGAACCGTTTTCCATGGCTCCTGACCCTGAGTTTTTCTACCAGTCCAAGAGTCATGGCGAGTGCCTGGATCGCCTGGAAATTTCGTTACGTTTGAACCGGGGTCTGAACGTTGTGATCGGAGGTATTGGTACCGGTAAGACTACTTTGTCCCGCCTATTATTAGGTCGATTCGTGGACTTTGGTAAAGATTACAAGTTTTTCCTCATCTTGGATCCCACCTGGAAGGATAATTTTGAGTTTCTGTTGTATTTGAAGAAAATGTTCGGCCTGCCCGAAGGGGAAGGGTTACAAACGGAAATGATGGATCAAATTGAGCATTACCTCATTGATGCTGCTTTGAAGCTCCAACGAAGGATTGTCCTGGTGATTGATGAAGGCCAAAAGATGGGTTCTAACCAACTGGAGATTATTCGGACTTTGTTGAATTTCGAGACTAATGAAACCAAGCTGATCCAGGTGATTATTTTTGCTCAGCCAGAAATCCGGACACTTCTGGATAAACATGAAAATTTCAAGGATCGTATTGCCTTCGGTTATCTCATTCCCCCCATGGATTTAGAGGACACCATGAAGTTCATTGATCACCGTTTAAAAGTGGCCGGTTTACCAATGGGGGAGGAAATATTCACCACAAAGGCAAAAGAATTGATCTACGAGGAAACCAAAGGTTATCCCCGTAAAATAGTGGTCATGTGCCATCGCCTGATTATCGATATGTTAATTCATCAAAAAAAGCGGATTGACAGCGATGATGTTTTTGAACGTTTAAAAGCTTCCGACCCATTCCATGTCTGAAGAAGACAAAGATAAACGTGAATTAGCGACGAATCGTCTGCTGGACCTTCTCCGGTCGCAACAGGTAGGCGCACCTGAGGAAGTCCCTATGGAGGTGGTTACACAGGAAACTGAACCGGAGCAACCCAAAGAGGCTGAACCCGAGTCGGAAGAGAAACCTGCCGTTGAAGAAACTCCTAAGGAAACTAAATCGCAGGAGAAAGATAAGAACATCTCGACCAAATCATTATTAGATGCCCTTCATGCGGTTCAGACCCGTGAGGATGAGGAAGTACCATCTTCTGCAGAACCTGGTCTAGATGTAGAGGAAAAAACTGAAAAGGCTGAAGTTAAAGCAACAACGGAAGAAACCACAGAGAAGAAAGAGGAACCGGAAGTAGCGACGAAGCCCCCCCCATTATCTAAAACACTTTTTGAGGAAATAAAAGCACCGGCGGAAACACCTGTAAAAAAGGTTGAACCTCCGGCTGAAAAGGAAGAAAAACCGGCTCAGAAAAAAATATTGGATGAAATTCAGGTTCCTAAACCCAAACCAGAGCCAGAGAAGGAGCCAGTCATCCCACCGGCTGAATTTGACAGCACACTTTTAGCTCCAAACATTGCGCACCAGAGGAAAGAAACCCTACAAAGCTTTATTCGAAGTATTTATCATTTTGTTAATGAATCCCAGGACCGTGTTGCTGTTTATGAGGGGGAGAATTTCCTGCGTATTTTGCACGTGAAATTGGGTTTAAATAAGAATACGGTTTTAAAATACGGTGATTATGCTTTACCCTATGAAGTCAATGGTCAGACGATTACTGAGAAAGAAGATTTGTGGCAATATATTTTTACCAAGGAATTAGACGCGAAAAACTTAAAGCGGTCTTATGGTGCATTCTTTATGCCCAGTATTGAGACTAAGACGCATATCTTTCAAACCCCACCTTTAAAGAAAAAGGAACTTCACGATTTAATCGAGTGGAACGCGAAGAAGAATATTCCGTTCAGCCCCGATAGTGCCATTATGAACTGGGAAGTTTCCTCCAGTGCGGGAAAAGGGGGAAAGAAGAATGTGGTCATTGGAATTTCCGAACAGAGTGGGGTGGAAGAAGCTTTAGCTAAGTTCAAGAGAACCAAGGTAAAACCACGACTGTTTACAACCCTCGCCATCTTGCTGTGGAAGTCTTTCATCGTGAATTATCCCGATCGGAAACGAGGCTGTTATATTGTTGCTTACATGGGGGAGGATTATACTTCCCTCATTGTGGTTCAAGATCAGCAATTGTTATTCAATCGGGAGATTACAATCGGAACAGAGGATTTTTATAAAGCGGTGATGCAAAAAGTAGTCTCCCCGCAGAAAACGATTAATATTGATTATCCCCTAGCGAAACGAATCCTTCATGACTATGGGATTCCAAAGGCCACCGATGGGGTTACTGCCGAGGATCACATTAGTTTATATAAAATATCTATATTTTTAAGACCAGTGGTTGAGCGTCTTACCAGTGAACTATCCCGCTCTTTGAACTTCTTTAAAAAACAGAATCCGGAATTAGAATGGCAAGAACTATTCTTTTCAGGTAGCGGTGCAACATTCCCTAACCTGTTGCGCACTTTATCTGATAATATTGATTTAAAGGTCAGCCTGTTAAATCCCATGCGGTGTAAGCTATACAAATTTCAGGATGGCCAAGTTTTACCAGAGGCAAATGTGCCCCAATATGCCATCAATTTTGCCCTAACTAATGAAGAAGCAGAGTCGATCAATATTATCCCAACCAACCTACGCGCTAATTACCGCTATATTTTTCTCAACAAAACGGCCGGTTTTTTAGTGGCTCTGTTCATCCCCATTTTCATGGCCTCCATCTGGTTTTCCAGTATTAAGTTGGAACGATTGAAGGCCATGGAACAGCAAAAAAATAAACTATGGGGCAAACTTTCCACCCAGGCGAAAGATTATCTTGGGCGGAGAAAAGACCTAAAAATCCTCAATGATTATCGCATTCTTTTACAAAATGATCGTACGTATTCCTTAAACCAGATTAAACTGCTCAAACTTTTTTCGAACATTGTTCCTCCCGCCATTCACCTCACGGCTCTACGTTTCAATAAAGTTGTTTCTTCTGACGAAAATGCAGGTGAGGAAAATAAGAAGGAAGAGGTTACCGATGTGTTAGAGGTGAATGGTTTTGTTCAAGCAGACGCCTCGGTTGCGGATATTCAGTTGACAAATTTCGTTATGAAATTAGAACAGTTTGATTTTCTCCATAAAGTCGTTACCAGTATGGAGGAAACCAGTGATACCGAAGATGGAAAGTTATTCTTTAGCTTGAAGTTACAGTTCTAGACATGCATAGCCGACTCACATTCTTTGCCTTACTTATTGTCCTGATCCTGGCAACCCTTACCTGGATTTGGTATGATTTTGTGGTGTTCGGCAGACAGATTACAGAAAAAGAAAATCGGATTGAGAAGATTGATCGGGATTTCGAAAAATTGAACGACATCAAAGATGATTTCAGTACGATTCAAGCCAAATACGATAGCAGTTTAGCGGAATTCGATACATTGAAGAAAGTGATCCCGGAGCCTAAAGATTATGTTACCGTTCTGGAAACCATACGCAGTATCGCCAAAAAACAAGATATTGAAATTGAATCTTTTCGCCCAATACAGGAGGATACTTTCCCAGCAATCAAGTATCTTTTAACGTTTACCGGCAAACATTTAGTGCGTCGTCCTATTCAAATGCGCATAAGTGGTGATTTTCTCACAATTGGTACATTCCTGGAAGAGGTTTTAAAAATGAAATCGGCAGTCAACATTGAAAGTTTGACCATCGAGACCGAATTAAATGAGGGCGGTATATTAACCTGTGACTTGGTGTTCTTTTCCTATATGTTCCTGGAAAATGTGAGTAAGGAAATATAGCAATGGAAATAAACACACGAAGCAAAGTCATGTTAGGTGTTTTAGTAGCATTATTACTTTATTTTCTCTATGATTCCGGTATGTTTAGTAGTAAAGGGGGCCCTACTTCTCCTAAAAAATTGGCTGTCGAGAAGGTTTTGGCAGAATCTGGTGGTGAAGTCACGGAAGATGTAGTCCTGGATATAGCCTTAGTGGGTGGCATAGAATGGGATGGAAAGTGGAAAGATGATCCTTTCTATTACATTGCTCCTGAGACCTTAAAAGCCGGGCCCAAAAAAGGTTTAGTAGATAAGCTTTTAGGCAGTGCAGAAATGGGAAAGGCCACCAATATGAATTTGACTGGTATATCTTGGCATGGAAATTCTGGTTATGCAATCATCAATGGAAATATTGCCAAAGTAGGAGACAAGATATCCGGTTATACAGTGGAGAAAATCGCCCTGACCTATGTTGTATTAGGGAAAGGACGGCAAACCATAAGACTATCCTTGGAGTAATCTTTGCCACGACTTACTAACAAACTTTTCTTCATTCTACTCACCTTGGGTGCAATTAATATGTTTGCCCGGGAAGTGGATCGTATTACCACCTTTGATAGTGACACGGAGATGGGAGTTACTATTATCCTCTCTGAAGAAGTGGTATATGAAGAGCGCGTAAGTCAGGCCCCTCCCATGCTTCAACTTGTTTTTTCCAATACAACTTTCCGTCAGGAGAAATACACTAAACAAATCAACTTACCACCTCTGTACCGCATTGATGCTAAACAGGTGCCTCGTAGGGATTATCCAGAAACGGTTGTTACCCTTTATTTTACTAAATTACCAGAATATACCATTGAAACTGAAGCCGGGTTAATGATCCAGGTGATTTGGACGCCTGAAGAGGAGGAGTTAAAGCAGCGTACCAGAGCAAGGCGCTTGTCTACATTTGAGACCACGGTTTCACTCAATTTTAAAGAAGCCGAATTAATTGACATCCTGCGCCTGTTACAAGTCCAAAATAACTTAAATATTATAGCTGGGGAAGATGTCACCGGGAAAGTCACCGTTTCATTGAATGATGTGAGTCTTGGGACTGCTCTAGATGCCATTTTAAAAGTCAATGGTTATGACTGGTTTATGCAGGAAAATATCATTGTCATTAAACCAGCCGATCAAGAGATGACCGGGGAGTTAGAAACGCGGTTGTACAAGTTAGAATATGTTGATGCTACCGCGGTGAGCGCAGCGTTAACGAATATCTTAACTCCTAAAGGAAAGCTCCAGGTATTCTCGCCAGTATTGAAGGGCGGCGGCGGTATTGGTGGTGGAGGTGGTACTACTGGTGGTACTACTGGCGGCGGTGCGGCAGGAGGCCTTTTAGGTGGTTTGACTGGGGGTGGTGGAACCGCAGGTGGCGGCGCTACAACTGGGGGAGGCGCAACTGGCGGAGGTGGTGGGCTGGCCGGTGGTGGTACCATGAGCCATTTGTTAGTAACTGACACCCATTCTAATTTTAGCCGGATAGAGGAAGTCATTCATCAATTAGATCAGCAGATACCCCAGATTAATATTGCGGTGAAATTTATCGAAACAAAGCTCAGCGTAGATGAAAGATTGGGAATTAATTGGAATATGCGCGCCAGCCTATCAGGACCTACTGCTCCCACCGGAACGAATGTGTCACCTACCACCGTGGAGTTGGGCTGGTTGAACAAAGACTTGCGCCTGGCGACCCTAAGCATACCTGCATTTAACAGCATCTTAGAAATACTCTCTTCTGATAATGATTCGCGAATCGTCCAGGAACCACAGGTCTCTACCCTTGATAATACCCTAGCCACGGTTACTACGGGGACTTCTTACCCCATATTGGTACCCCAACCTGTAACGACCACAGGTCAACAGACAGCCACCTTCCAGGAGGAACAAATCAACGTAACCTTAAATGTCCTCCCACGAATTAATGAGGATAAATACATTTCCATGAACATTAATGCTGTGGTGCAGGCCTTAATCGGTTTCGCCGGCCCTGATGCAGACCGTCCCATCGTGTCCGAACGCTCCACAACCACCCAAGTAATGGTGGGAGATGGTGAGACTTTATTAATTGGTGGACTTATCTTTGATCAATTTATTGAAACCGAAAGCTCAGTACCTTTCTTGGGCAAAATACCATTAATTAAATCCTTATTTATTCATAAGTCAACGTCGACGGAACAACGGGAATTGTTAATCTTCATCACACCTAATATCATTAGAATGTGACCATGGTCGAGATCTACGAGTTACTAAATTTCATGCGGGAGGTTAATGCCTCGGACCTCCATTTAAGTCCGAACTCACCACCTATTGTAAGGGTGGATGGTGATATCCGCCGGGCGAAACTTCCGGCGCTAAAACCCGAAGAAGTCCATATTTTGGTCTACGATATTATGAGTGAAGACCAGCGCAAACTCTACGAGGAAGAGTTGGAAATTGACTTTTCCTGCGACTTCTACGGAATGGGGCGTTTCCGGGTGAACGTGTTCAAGGGTTTTTACGGAGATACGGCCGTTTTACGGGCTGTATCAGACCGCTCTTATACTTTTGAGGAACTGGGATTACCAGAAGTATTGAAAGACCTTATTTCCCGGGAAAAGGGTCTAATCTTAGTCACTGGTCCTACGGGAAGCGGTAAGTCCACAACTCTCACTACACTCATTGATTATATTAATACTCATCAGCGAAAACATATTATTACGATTGAGGATCCCATAGAATTTGTTCATACCAGTAAAAAATCTCTGGTGAACCATAGGGAAGTAGGGACGGATACACGTTCCTTTGTGCGGGCATTGCGTAGCGCTTTGCGAGAAGATCCAGACGTTATCGTGGTGGGTGAAATGCGGGATTTAGAAACCACGTCTCTGGCCGTTACTGCCGCTGAAACGGGTCATTTGGTATTTGGGACACTGCATACGATGAATGCCACCAAAACACTTGATCGTATTATCGATCAGTTTCCTACCGATCAGCAAAGCCAGATTCGGGTGATGCTCAGTGAATCAATCTTGGGAGTAGTTTCTCAAATTCTTCTACGTAAAAAGGGAGGGGGAAGGATCGCCGCCTTCGAAATTATGATCGGATCGCCAGCGGTGGCTAATCTGATTAGAGAAGGGAAGACTTATCAGTTACCATCTATCCTGCAAACCAGCGGTAAACAGGGAATGGTCACCATGGAACAATCTTTAGTTCGGCTTTACTCGGAGAAATTGATTGAAAAAGAGGATGCATTGGAGGTGGCACCGGATCCATTGGAATTGAAAAAAGCATTAGAGGCGGTGGGGTAGGATATGTATACGATTCGCGACTTGTTAAACGTAATGGTAGAGGCTAAGGCCTCTGATCTTTATGTTTCTCTGGGAGCTTACCCCATGTTGAAGATTTCCGGCAAAACCCTTCCGCTGGAGAAGGAACGTATTACACCGGACATTATCAACAGTCTGCAGAAAGAAATGTTAGATGATGGGCAATTAGAGCGGTTTGAAAAGAACCGTGAGTTGGACTTCACTTATAGTTTACCTGGAGTGGGCCGCTTTCGTGTCAATTATTACAAACAACGTAACTCAGTAGCTTTTGTAGTACGGCGAATTGTATCCAATATTAAAAGTTTCGAGGAGTTAAATCTGCCCTCTTTGTTGGGGGAATTAGTCCTAAAAGATCGGGGCTTGATATTAGTAGTAGGGGCAACCGGTTCTGGAAAATCCACTACCTTAGCCGCCATGATTGATTATCGGAATTCCCATCGCTCGGGGCATATCCTTACTCTGGAAGATCCTATTGAATTTTTACACTCACACAAGAAGTCCATTGTAAGCCAGCGGGAGGTAGGTGAAGATACAAAATCTTTCGAAGCCGCCCTGAAAAGTGCCCTGCGTGAGGCGCCCTCTCTATTGTTGATCGGCGAAATTCGGGATAGTACGACCATGTCTTCCGCGCTGAATTTTTCAGAGACAGGTCATTTAGTATTGAGCACTTTACACGCTACCAATGCTTACCAGACCATTGAACGTATCGAGAGTTTTTACCCTCCCTCACAACACACCATGATCAGGTTACAATTGAGTCAAAATCTATTGGCCATTGTTGCTCAGCGGTTGGTTCCCACTGTCGATGGTGGCCGCCGGGCGGCTCTGGAAATATTGTTGGCTTCTGGTCGAGTACGGGACCTCATTCATAAAGGGGAAATCGAACTTCTGCGGCACACTATGGAATCCTCCACTACTGAAGGGATGCAATTATTCGATCAGGCGTTATACTCCCTGTTTAAAGATGGAGTGATCGCAGAGGATGTGGCTATACAATATGCTGACCGACCTAATGATTTACGATTAAAGATCATGGCCAAAGCAGAGCAACTCTATAAGCGGAAAATTGAGTTAGCAGAAGAAGATTAGAAAGTAAAATCCTATGGCAAAAAAAGTACTGATTATTGATGATGAGAATTTTTTTATTGAACCAATTAAAATGTTCTTAAAACGGGACGGTATTGAGGTTATCGTTGCCAATGATGGCTTGACTGGGTTAAAGATGGCCCGCTCGGAGAATCCAGATTTGATCATTGTGGACCTTATGTTGCCCGGTATTAACGGCTATCAGGTTTGCAGATTGCTTAAATTTGACAATCAATACCGTCACATCCCCATTCTCATCGTTTCAGCCCGGGATACGGAACATGATCAAGCATTAGGAAAGGAAAGTGGAGCAGACCGCTATCTTACTAAACCCATTGACCCTCCAACCCTGGCTAAAGAAATTCAAAGTCTAATGAGGAAATGACTGAAACCTTCGTCATCGATATGATTGTTTTTGCTTTCGGACTGGTATTGGGTAGTTTCCTCAATGTGGTCATCTATCGACTACCACGTGACCAATCTATCGTGAAGCCCCGTTCGCGCTGTACCCATTGTGACCACCAATTAGCAGCCTGGGAAAATATTCCTTTATTAAGTTACTTAATTTTGCACGGACGTTGCCGTCAGTGTAAAAAGCGAATTTCCAGTCGTTATCCATTCATTGAAGCGTTAATGGGTATCCTTTTGGTCCTGTCTTTCCAACGGTACGGGTTCACCTTGGACTTCTTCTTTTTCTCAACTTTCATCGCCATTGTAGTCGTCATTACATTTATTGACCTCGATTTCCAGATCATCCCTAACGAATTATTATTGATAGCATTAATTCCTGGATTTTATCCATTAGTTCGCGACGGGTTTGCCCAGGGTTCGGTTTATTTATTGGGTTTGATTGGATTAGGTTTGGCTTTTTATTTAATTGCCAAGTTAGGAACCCTTGTTTTTAAAAAGGAAAGCATGGGCATGGGAGATGTAAAGTATGCAGCCTTAATCGGTTTACTTTTAGGTTGGCCTGGTGGTTTGGTAGCTACTGCACTGGCTTTTCTCATCGCTGCCTTTATCCTCATCATCTTATTACCCTTAGGTCGGGTTGGGTTTGGTCAGCGTATTCCGTTTGGCCCGTTTTTAAGCATCGGGACCCTTTTGACGATTTTTTGGGGATCTGAAATCATTACCTGGTATTTGCACTTGGTTTACTAAGGAGAGTATTCGTGGCAAAACAGTTAGGACAATTATTAATCGATGCCGGTTTAATCGATGAACATCAATTAGAAGAAGCATTACAGTATAAGCGGGACCATAACGTCTATCTTGGCAAAGCTATCCTCTCCATGGGGTTGGTTACCGAGAGACAGATGGCCGAAGCTCTTAGTGACCAATTGGGGTTACCTTACCTGGACTTAATGTCTTATGAAGTGCAGAGTTCAGTGTTGGAACTCATCGATGAGAAGACAGCCTTAAAATATAAGATTATGCCTCTTTACATGCTGGATAATTCTTTAGCGATTGCCACTGCAGACCCATTGAATGTTGAGGTCATTGACGATTTAGCCCAAAAGACGGGAAAAGAAATTGATTTGGTGATGGCCACGGAAAGTGATATTGAACAAGCCATTGATCTTTTTTATAGCGCTGCGAAATATGTAGCTAAGACTGGCGGTCGCACCGATAAAATGGCGCGGGTCATTTCGCGAGAGATCGATGAAGAGACTGAGATCATTGAAGCAGTTGACATGTTATTTAACGAGGCTATTAAGATGGGTGCCAGTGATATTCACATCGAACCACGGCGCGAGGACGTACGGATTCGGTTTCGAGTAGATGGAGTTTTGCAGCAGTACTATACCATTCCCAAAGAATCGATGGCCCCACTTATCTCACGAATCAAAATTATGGCTGATATGGATATTGCTGAATCACGGAAACCGCAGGATGGTCGATTCAGCCATACCATTGGCAATAAAAAGGTGGATGTTCGGGCATCTACTTTTCCGGCTGTAAACGGTGAAAAAGCAGTGATGCGTATTTTGGATGAAAGCCGTGGGCGGATTGAACTCCACAAGTTAGGTTTTTTAGAAGATACATTAAAGCAGTGGCGCGAGGCGATTCATTTACCTAACGGTATTATTTTGGTTTGTGGTCCTACAGGAAGTGGTAAAACCACCACCCTTTATGCCACCCTTAACATCATTAATACCGTCGAAGTCAATATAATGACCATTGAGGATCCTATTGAATATCAATTGGATAATATCACTCAAGGCCAGGTGAATGCAAAAGCTGGGTTGACTTTTTCAGCGGCTTTACGTTCTATGTTGCGCCAGGACCCGGACATTATCATGGTAGGTGAAATGCGAGATGTAGAAACTATTGAATTGGCCATTCGCGCGGCCCTTACCGGGCATTTAGTGTTCAGCACGATTCATACCAATGATGCTGCTTCCAGTTATACACGTATTATCGATATGGGTATTGATGCTTTCTTAGTGAGTTCAAGCGTTCGCGCGATTCTGGCCCAGCGGTTGCTCCGACTATTATGCCCTCGTTGTAAAGTCCCTACAGATCCAAATAAACATCAGTTAGCCATGATGGATTTAGCTGACGATACGGAAGGGACATTCTTTAAACCGGTGGGATGTGTACACTGTAAGAATTCAGGGTATTTTGGTAGGGCTGGTATTTATGAATTACTAATACCGAATGAAGAAATTTCGGAGTTGGTGAATAAACACTCTACGGCTTCAGAAATTCAAGAAGCAGCTGTAAGGAACGGTATGCGTACCCTCCGACAAACTGCCCATTATTATGTAAAACAGGGTAGAACTTCAATCGAAGAAATGATTCGGGTCACCTTGGCCTAAACGAGCGAAAGTTTCGTTTTTTCAGATGCTGTGTCTCATCGGTAAAAATCCACGTAATAAACTCAGTAGCAAATGGCTGGATGCTTTAACTAAATATCTCAAGGACAGAGAATGTGAAATAACTGTATGCACCGATTGGATCACTACCCTGGGATACGCGGCCGTGGAAAAGTTTGCCGTAATATGGATGGATTGGTCCCTGGTGGACTCCTATTTTAATAAGTTCCAGCGAAAGCTACACAACATCGGTGCCCAGGTTCCCCTTATTGTTCTTGCTGATGCCAAAACGATTAGTGGCGAACTGAGCTTACACACAGGTCAACTTTTTGCTGTTGTCTCCCTGGGTCAACCTCCTGAACATATAGCCGATCTATTTGAACGATTAGAGCGTTACCAGGAGTTTAACTCTTATCTATCAGAGGAAATTCGCTCTCATTTACGGCCCAGCGGATTCCACCAGTTTGTTGGAAACGGTAAGTCAATGTTGTCTATTTACAGGCAGATCGCGAAAGTATCACAAACTGATTTTACAGTATTAATCACTGGCGGGAGTGGCAGCGGAAAAGAATTAGTCGCCCGTAGTATTCACGATTTAAGTGTCCGACGTGAAAAACCATTTTTAGCGGTCAACTGTGCAGCTATACCTCAGGATCTGTTGGAAAGTGAACTTTTCGGTTATGAACAGGGCGCTTTTACGGGAGCTAACCAGACTAAAAAGGGGAAATTTGAGTTAGCCAATAAAGGGACTTTATTCCTTGACGAAATTGGTGACATGCCTTTACCCTTACAAGCAAAACTATTAAGGGTACTGGAAACCCAAACCATAGAGCGTTTGGGTGGCACGGCCCCAACGAAAATCGACATTCGGATTTTAGCGGCTACGAATCAGGATTTATCAGCGTTGATCAAAGAGAAAAAGTTTCGTGCGGATTTACATCATCGATTAAATGTTATTCCCATCCGGCTCCCAAACTTACAGGATCGCCCGGAAGATATTCCCTTACTTACTCTTCATATTTTAGGTAAATTGGCACAGAAAAACCCGCAGATTGTTAAATCAATTTCCTGGGACTTAATCGAAAATTTACGTGCCATGTCCCTCGTAGGGAATGTGCGGGAATTGGAGAACATTCTTACACGCGTTGTGTTTCATTCAGAGAGTCAAGAATTAAATTGGAAAGATGTCCAGTCCAGTATGGAACCTATGACCCAACCGGCGGATATAGATACTGTCCCAGCTGATAACGATGAAATACGCCCTCTAAAAGAAGTAGAAAAACAAACAATAACTCAAGCCATGGAACTGCTAGATGGAAACATTAGCCGTGTTGCAGCACGTTTAGAGATTTCACGGACAGCATTGTATCGGAAATTGGAAAAATATGGTATTGCTCATAGGGGGAGAGACTAATGCCCGAGTTTGAATGTCGTTTGGTTACCGAAGACGGCACAGTTTTAGAGCAGGTGATCGAAGCGGAAAATAAATTTGAAGTTTATGAAACGGCAGAAAGACGAAACGAAATGGTCCTTTCGGTCAAAGAGAAAAAAGAACGTTTCAGCCTTGATAGATGGTTACAGATGCGACGCAAGGTCCACCCACGAGAAATAGAACATTTTACAACCCAACTTTCCATTATGTTAGATGCAGGTGTTCCTTTACTTACGTGCTTAGAAGCCCTAATCGAACAAGCTGAAACTCCAAAGATGCAAGAGATTATCCGATCTTTGGTAGATCAATTGAATAGCGGTACCTCTTTATCCCAGGCTATGAAGAAATATCCTCGGGTCTTTTCGATGTTATACTCTAATATGATTGAAGCAGGAGAGAAGGCTGGTGTTTTAGATACGATTTTAAAACGACTTTCAGAATTCATTGGGCACGAGATCCAGGTCGTGTCCAATGTGAAGTCAGCCATGCGCTATCCTATCATTGTGTTTTGTGCTTTAATATTGGCATTTACGGCGGCAATCCTTTTTGTAATTCCCAAATTTGCCAATATGTTTGAAGCTCAGGGAGTGGCTTTACCGTTGCCTACGAGAATCCTTATCGGAATTAATAGTGCCGTCACCCAGTATTGGTCAATCACACTAATCATAACTGTTGTAGTTGTAACTGGTTTGATTTACTTTTTACGTACTCCTAAAGGCCAATGGGTTTTGGATGGAATCAAACTCAAGTTACCAGTCTTCAAATTGATCATTTTAAAAAGTACCATTGCTCGTTTTGCCCATATGATGGAAACTCTCAGCCGGGGCGGAATTCAAATCATATCCGCAATGGAGACGGCAGAGAAGACAGTGGGAAATCTCTGGGTAGGGCGTGATATCGCTAAAGCTCGGGAAAAAGTTGAGGAAGGCGTCGCTTTAGCTACAGCCTTATCTTCCAGCAAGTATTTTCCTCCCATGACATTAAAAATGATTAGTGTTGGTGAGCAATCAGGTGCTCTTGATGAAATGCTACATAATATTGCCGTCCAATACGATGAAGAAGTAGATGGTTTAATCAAACGACTTTCTACGATGATTGAACCCTTAATGACCGTTGTAATGGGAGCGTTCCTACTATTAATTGCATTGGGCATTTTCTTGCCTATGTGGTCCATGTACAGTGCATTTTGAGTCGCTATTATGAATACGAATATTGAAAAAAACACCGAAGAACATGACTGGTTATACACTTTTATGCATAAGCAGTACCCCTCCTGGATTTATTTTATTGTGATGGCGGGGTTTGGTATTCTTCTTTATATCCTTCTGTTTACAGAACCAGGTTAAACTATTTTTGAGGATAGAGTTGAGGGATATCTTCGTTAGTTTTTAACTGGTTTAAATTCGATTTAGCTTTTTCGTTCTCAGGGTTTATTTCCAGGACCCGTTGAAACATCTCTAATGCTTGGATTAATTTGCCAAGGCGAGCATAGATAACTCCTAGATTGTTATAAGCATCTTCCGACTTTGGTTGTATTTCTAAAGCTCGGTAATACTCGTAAATCGCCTCCGGATACATTTCAATGCGTTGGAGTGTTGCGGCTAAATTAATGTGAGCGCTGTAGAAGTTGGGATCAATGCTAATTGATTTGAGGAAGTACTCACCTGCTTTTCCGTATTCCCCAACTTTGTAGTAAGTTACGCCTAAGTTGTATAATGCATTGACATAGGTGGGATTTTCGCGTAGGCAATGTTCATAAGCCCTGATAGCAGCATCGTAGTGTTTTAGTTTTGTATGGACGATTCCTTCCAGAAAGGGTGTTCGATAATTAAGATGCCCGTAGGATTCAGCTAGGGCGATTTCTTTTAAGGCAACGTCGAAGTTTTCGTCTACATTATATTGTTTAGCAGTTTGAAAATGGTAGTCATGTAGGAACCAACGGCGACTGAGTTCGGTAGATCCTAACGAGACGAGAAAAAAACTGCCAACTAATACAAACGACCAGGTCTTATGATTTTGAATTGACGGGGTAGATTTTTGCAGGGGCGGGTTCTTGTGTTTTCTGACTGTATTAAATACTAGGTTGATAATCCCAAAGTTTATCCAAAGCAACATGGACGGGGTAATCCGTTCTTTAGGGAAACTGAAAAAGGCATGTCCGAGGATGGCAATAATGCTAGCAAGACTGATGATGGTGATTAAAATAAATCGTGGGTGTTCGGTAGTGCGGATTATTTTCCATGCCATACCTAATATCGTACCGATGAGCCAGAAATAAATTACCAATCCCATGATTCCAGTTTCAGTCCAAATCCATAAATAGTCATTGTGGGGTCGATCAGCAATAGAATGGATGTTAGCTAAGAAACCGTTACTATATTTAGGATAATGGTACTGATAATTTCCCAAGCCAACACCTGTTAGCCAGATGTATTTATCGCTGAGCATGTCACCAATGTGTTTCCATAGGGTCAGACGACCGCTACCACCTCCTTCCTGGAAGATGGATACACTGGTTGCGAAAATTCCGCTAGCTTTACGGCCTCCTAGGGATTGGGCCACTTGGTCACTTGGGGGTATTTGGGACATAACTAAAAGTACGATTATAAATAGAAGCGTTAACTTGATCTTATTACCTATGATATAAGCGGTCTTTAGTTTTCTGAATAATTCAAAACGGGATTTTCTGAGATAGAAGAGAAGTGCAAGGCTTACTATTATAGCCCCTATTAGACCTACCCAAGCACCTCGCGTACGTGTGTATAGAAGAAATATGGCCATACTAGTTGTGGCTAAACCCCAAAGGATGTCCTGAACGAGGTTTTTAGCAGATAGAAAACACCAAACTCCCAGGGGTATTACCATAATCATGACCATGGCTGCCATGTTACGATAGGCGAAGGTAGAACTTGGTAGACCCGCAGTGGGAATCCAGTAAAAACCCCAACCTAAATACTGAGCAATACCAATGAGGGCGGCTATTGAGATTGAAATAGTAGCATAACGAAATATCTGTGGTAGTATGTCAATGGTGATGTTACTTATTGTGAAATAAAAGAGGATGATAAGCATCAACAGAAAGCTAAACACATAAAGACTAGAGTTAAGATTAACAGCTTGGCGGATGGAAATTAAGTTCACTATTGCATAAAAAATGATGGGAAATATGAGGGGAGAGGATTGTAAAGTATTAGTCTTTTTTCTGATTAATCCAAGAAACCAGACTATCATCAAGACCATTAAGATAGAGTTCATTACGAATAGTTTTGGATAAATAGCGATCTCGAATATTTTACTGGAGTATATAAGGGGCACAATTACTACTAATAAAATCATACCCCAAAGATAAAGAGTGCGAGAGGTTATATTATTCATAGAATAGAAGAACTTTGAATAAAACTGGCACAATTAGGGTATTGTCACAAGATTTAGTAGGATTGTGAAGATGAATCCTCAAAACGAAATACCCATTTATCAGCTAAAAGGTAATTAATAAGGGTTCCCCCGGCCATACCTAAAAGGTTATAAAGTAGAATACGAATGGTTTGCCAACCTAATAGATGGGCCATGATATTAACGATAGTTGCTTGGATAATGAGTGCTGCTGTAGCTGTCACGTAATACGCTAGTAATTTTTTAATGAACTTTGTAGAGTGCGCCCGAGGGCGATCTTTCCATGTCCAGTAATAGTTTAATAAAAAGTTACTGATCACTGAAGTGGCCCATCCCATGAATACCGCCAGATTTGCTCTTAAAATATGGGTATTAATTTCGCCACCAACCCATAAAGTAAGACCGGTTATAGTTTCATTAA
>CAZBEL010000007.1:0-18567 GCA_964490885.1 uncultured bacterium | reverse complement strand
TATATTATAACAACGCAGCCGGCTTCAGGTATTCTACGGAGTGACTGGAGTTCAGACGAGTGCTCTTCCGATCTATGATTCCCTTTAACGGAGATGTGGGTTACAGAGTGAATCTCATGTCGCCAATAGTCAGCGCCGTGGCGGTTATGTTGCTGTACCTGATTATTGTGAAATTCATCACCCAGTGGCGCGGCCCGATTAAAGACCGGAAAGATGTGTTGGTAGCTTTTGGCGGGGCACTGATAGGTTCTTTGACTTTCGCGTTCACCGATAGTCATTGGTTCAATGCCGTAGAAGCCGAAGTATATGCCATGAGTACCTTCTTTACGGCAATCGTAGTCTGGCTCATCCTCCTGTGGAACGAACGTGAGGACCAACCAGGGAGTGAACGGTATATTCTAATCATAGCCTATATGTTGGGCTTGGCTACCGGCGTGCATATGTTGAATCTTTTAACCTTGCCTTTCATCGCCCTGGTCATCTACTTCCGTAAATTAAAATTCAGTTGGAAGACTTTCTTCCTCACCGTCCTTATTACTGGGGTAACCTTTATTATTATTCACAACGGTATTATCAAAGGCTTACCTAAGTTGGCGCGGAGCTTTGGTTTAACCGGGGTGACCTTTGTTGTACTTTTAGTGGCTGGTGGCATGGTGTGGGCCATTGCTAATAAGAAGCGCATGCTATCCGTGGCTATGACTTCAGCGGTATTAATTCTGATTGGGTATTCCAGTTATGCTCTGATTTTCATCCGTTCGCAGAAGGACCCGGGCATTGACGAAAACGATCCTGAGACGGTGGCCGCCGCCATTTCGTACCTGGAAAGGGAGCAATACGGAAGCGTGGGGCAACTGCCCCGGCGCTACGATGGGCTACCACCCCAACACGAGGTTGTTGGCCGACCGGCTAATGGCAGTAAGTATTCGGCCCAGCAGAACCGGCGTTACATGACCTACAACCTGGGGAAGCAATGGAACTTTTTCTGGAGCTACCAGGTGAAGAAAATGTACTGGCGTTACTTCCTCTGGCAATTCGCCGGACGAGGCCCTGCTGGGAGCCCAGGGGTCACGGCCATGGGGGCTAATCCTCCCACACATCCTACCCCACAAGATGGTGTAGATTGGTTCCAATTTGGCTTACCCCTCGCCTTTTTATTAGGGTTGGGGGGCATGGTTTATCATTTCAACCGCGATGGTGAAAAAGCCTTTTTAGTGGCCACCCTATTTCTCATGACCGGTCTGGCTATCATCGTTTATCTCAATCAGGACAATCCCCAACCCCGGGAACGGGACTATTCTTATGTCGGTAGTTTCTTAGCTTTCTCCATCTGGATTGGTATCGGTTCGGCAGCGCTCCATGAATGGTTATTAAAACGCTTTGGCTCTAACCCGGGTCGTAAGGTGACGGTGGCTGCAATCGTAGCACAGTTATTCCTGATTCCGGGAGTGATGTTAAAAGCAAATTACCACACACACGATCGTTCTGGGAATTTCGTTGCCTGGGATTATAGTTACAACTTGCTTCAGTCCTGCGAACCGAACGGGGTACTGTTCACCAATGGGGATAATGATACTTTCCCCTTGTGGTATCTCCAGGAAGTAGAGGGAATTCGTCGGGATGTAACGGTAGCCAATCTCAGTCTTTTGAATACTCCCTGGTATATTCGTCAGTTGCGAGATGCTCGACCGGATTCCACGCGCTTTGTAAAACTGACGGATGAGCAAATTGATCGGTTAACGGCGGGACTACAGCGCTGGAGTACGCGGGAGGTGACCTTCCCGATAAAGAGCGATAAGCAGATCACCTGGACCGTGAAACCCACGTATGCTAAGATTGCGTTGAAGGTTCAGGACATGATGATCATGCAGATCATTAATGACGCTAACTGGCGGGTTCCCATTTATTTTGCAGTGACGGTTTCCCCGAGTAACCGCATTGGCCTGGAAAAATACCTGGAGATGGAGGGACTTACCTATCGTCTACGCCCTTATCCCACCAAGAGCATTAATCCCGAACGCATGGCCACCCACCTGATCACAGACATTGATGCAGAGACCTGGTCACAACCTTTTGGTGGATGGGATTGGCAAAAAGCAGAGGGGAAGTATTGGTTCAGGGACTATAATGAAAAGTATCTTTTCCGCCACCTGGGGAATCCGGAAGTTTATTACAATCCCCAGATTGTTCGCCTGCTGCAAAATTATCGCAGCGCTTATATGCAGTTGGCGGTACACCATTTCTTAGAATATCAACGGTTAAACCGCAACCCCAGTGTGGACTCCGTGAAAATTGCTCAAAGTAAACAGCAGGTACTCGAGGTTCTGGACGAAATGGAAACGAACATTCCCGAAGAGACAATTCGCATGGATTCTAAAGAGCTCTACTATCAGATGGGTCGGTTGTATTACGGTTTGGGGAATCCAGAGAAATTGCGTGAAGTGCTGGATGAGCTCATTAAGCGGCATGACCTGACTCTACGGGATCGTATCAGCTATGGACAGTCCTATCTAATGGAGTTGCAGGATTTTGAAAAGGGAAAGGATATTTTCGAAGGACTGTATCGTATGTACCAGGACTTGAAGACACGCATTCAGTCTAAAGGCATTCAAAACAGTGGCATCAGCCAGAAAGGCTGGTCGGAGTTGATGAAAGTGTATCCGGAGATTGTTTCTCATCTGGTTTTGGCCTATAAGAGATTGGATATGCCAGCCGAGGCTGAAGCAGTGTTGACGACCTGGTTGGAGGAAAACCCTCAGGACCAGGAAGCCAAGCGCATGTTGGAGGAAATCCGTCAACAAAATAATCTTTGAAGTTCGCCGACTCCAAAAGCTGCAAGAGAGTCTATCAGAGCCCTTATGATCTGGGTAGGGTAATATAAAAGTACTCGGAGCTATCCTACTTACACGTGTTCCTACCGTTAATATATTTTAGTTCTACAAGTTAGCTTTTTTAAATCTATGGACCCCAGAGTTTCCATCATCATACCCCATTGGAACGGGGTGGCGGTTTTAAAGGAGTGTCTGTCTTCACTTCGGGAGGCAACCTTTAATTCCCTGGAGATTATTGTTGTGGACAACGGGTCAGAGGATGGCAGCCCAGCATGGATTAAAGAACACCATCCCGAAGTTCATCTTGTGGAGTTGAAATACAACCATGGGTATGCCGGGGGGTGTAATCGTGGAGTAGCCCAGGCCAAAGGTGACTATGTTTTGTTCTTGAATAACGACACCATACAGGAACCAGATTGGATTGAGCCATTAGTAGATTTTCTGGATACCCATGACCAGGTAGCGGCCGTACAACCAAAACTGTTGAATTATTACCAGCGGGACCGGTTCGATTACGCCGGTGCTGCTGGGGGACTAATGGATGTCCTTTGTTTTCCTTTTGCCCGGGGGAGACTGTTCCTGGCTCAAGAGGTAGACCGGGGGCAATACGATATACCCCAGAGAATTTTCTGGGCTTCGGGAACGGCCATTCTGATACGGAAGGACCTCTTTTTGGCTGCGGGTGCCTTTGATGAAACCTTCTTTGCTCATATGGAGGAAGTGGATTTGTGCTGGCGTCTATATCTCATGGGATATGAGGTGTGGTGTGTTCCCCAATCGGTGGTATACCATAAAAATGCCGTTTCGTTGCCCATGAATTCAACGCGGAAATACTATCTTAACCATCGCAATTCCATGCTCATGTTGCTTTCCAATTATAATTTACCCCTGGCGCTGTACCTCTTCCCCCTACGGTATACCTTGGAATGGGTGGCTTTTGTTTACGCGGTTGTAAAGGGGGATTTCAGGCATGTTCAAGGTATTATAATGGCCCAGGGTTGGTTGCTAACCCATCCTCACATTATCAGTCGGCGACGCCGACGAATGCGGACCTTGCGAACCTCAAAGGATCGATTTTTGTTACAGTATTTTTATAAGGGTAGTATCGTGTGGGAGCATTATGTCATGCGTCATCAAACTTATGGGGAGATCGAGCGCAAAGCTTCGGCGTAGAGGGACTCATTATCCCGATCCAGGTCCATGAGGTCCTCCAGGATCGCTTTCTGGCGCAATTTCCCTAAAATGCTTGCCAACTCTTTGGCATGGGCTCCTAAAAATAGCACCGTGTAGTGTTCGCGGGGGGAGCGGTCATAAACCTCCTTAAGGCCGGCAATCATATTTTTAAATTGTTCCACGGCGTAATCCAGTTCGCCATCGGCCACTAACTCCATGGCATAGTAGTAAGCGTAACGCGCTTTCCTTAAGCCAAAATTGGAAATGAGCAGATCCACCTCTTGCATGCGGTTATCCCATCCTTGGGTATAATCGCTGGCAATTCCCCGCAAGGCAATAGCCCGGCATTGTTCGAAAACTTGAGTGCCTCCGTTAGGTTCGTAGGTATCCATCTCCATGGCTAAAACAAGGAAGGCATAGTAAGCTAAGAAACTGGTGAGGGGATCAAAGCGAACCGGGTCGTAATAGAGGGAACTGCCGGCGTTGTAGAAAAATTGTAAAGCCGTATCGAAGTAGCGCTGATCACTGCCGTTGGTGACGAGTGTTTGAGCCAAGAAGGTTTCCACTGACCCCTTAGTGGCTGTGCCTTCAAAGATGAATTGGATGTGAAGGGGGATATCTAAGTCACTGTACTCAGCATTCCACACCGTTGTTGTTAGGAATCGTTTAATATCCTCTTTGAGGGGGTACAGGAGTTGACGTTCCGTATCGCGAAGTAGATGGTCATCGAAAACCACGGTGACCTTTCCATATTGGCCAAAGAGTTGACCGAGTAATAATAGAACGATTAAGATATATTTCTTGTCACCCATGATGCGGAAACTATGATTAGCCCTTTTACCGGAGCAAGTCAAATGATGGTAATGATAATTATTTGAGAGCTTTACTTAAGTTTTGAACTTTTGTAATGTATTGCGGTTTGTAATTTACGCTATGACCAACATTAAGGATTTGCTTCAGCCCCATCCTCAGTGTGCCTCCTTATTGGAACGGGTGAGCGCGGTGGCTGCCCGCCGGAGTCAGGAAGTGTACGTGGTGGGGGGCTTTGTCCGGGACCTTTTCCTGCAGCGACCTTTGAAAGAGGTAGACCTCATGGTGGTAGGTGACGGTATTGAATTTGCCCAAGCGCTGGCTGATGAATTAGGGGTCAAAAAGATCATTCCTTTCCCTAAGTTTTCCACGGCCAAAATCCCTTACAAACCATTGGCTGTAGAAGTTGCCGCTGCTCGTACGGAGACCTATCAGCAAGACTCCCGTAAACCTGCCACCGTCCGTTACACGGATTTGGAGGGGGATTTGCTTCGGCGCGATTTCACCGTCAATGCCATGGCCATGGACGTTCGCCCGGACTACTTTGGGAATCTGCATGATCCCCACGGGGGGATTGCCGATCTCCAGAAAAAAATATTGGTTACTCCCCTTAACCCCGAGGAGACTTTTGCTGAAGATCCGCTGCGCATGCTGCGCGCTGCTTATTTCGCGTCGGAGTTGAATTTTACCTTAAGCCCAGGTTGTCTCACGGCCATGGTCCACCAGGCGCATCGCATTACCATTGTCTCCCAGGAGCGGGTCACGACTGAATTCACGAAGATTTTGCAGACACCCCGACCTTCTGTGGGTCTCCTCATTTTACAAGAATCGGGACTTATGCAGTATGTCTTTCCCGAAATTCATGCGATGTACGGCTTGGAGCAGACGCCTGAGTGGCACCATAAAGATATTTTCGCTCACACGCTCCAGGTGGTGGATAATGCGGCGCGTTTGTCAGATAAAATGAAGATTCGTTTTGCTGCCCTAGTTCATGATATTGCTAAACCGCGTACGCGGCGTATTGATCAACGGCGTGGTTACACATTTTATGGCCATGATTATGTGGGGTCGAAGATGCTGGATCAGATCGCCCGGCGGATGAAACTACCCAATGAACTGCGGGATTATCTGAAGAAGATGACCGAACTCCACCTGCGCCCCATTGTGTTGGCCAAAGAAGGGGTCACCGATTCGGCGATTCGGAGGTTAATGGTGGCGGCTGGGGATGAAATTGATGATCTTATGGCTCTCTGTCGAGCTGATATAACAAGTAAAAATCCACGGTTGGTGCAACAATATATGGGTAACTTCGAGCGCGTTGAACGGAAAATGCAGGATGTTCAAGAGCGCGATGCCATGCAGGCGTTTCAATCTCCGGTGCGGGGAGACGTCATTATGAAAGTCTGTGGAATTGGTGAAGGGAAATTGGTGGGGAAAATTAAATCTGCCATCGAAGAAGCTATCCTGGGAGGTGAGATTGAAAATACATACGAAGCGGCGTATGAATATCTTTTAGCAATCAAAGATCAGTATTTACAAAATCACACTTCCCATTCGGAATCTAAAAAATGATATCCTATCGTGTATTACAATTAAGTGCTGGTCGATGGAAAAAGAAAGATAGTTACGAATTGATTGGCAACCTTTCGGTTTTTATTTCGTCTCATAAACCTTAACATAGGGGGAATAGTCCCATGACTCCAGTGGCACGCATTATTAATCTATTCCTGGCTCCGAAAGATCTTTTTGAGGATTTATCAAGCCGGCATGACTGGATGGATAGTTTACTCCCCTTAACCCTTTTGGTTGTTATGAGTCTAATTAGTCTGGCTATTATGAAAGATATTTACCTTGAAGAGCAGTTGAGTCAAACGATAGAGCGAATTGAGGAAAGCTCCCGCATTCCTGAGGATCAAAAGGAAGAGTACATCCTGGACACGGTGGACCGATTTGAGAATCCCGGGGTGGTTGCACAAATTCTTATGTGGAGCGTGAATGCTCTTGCTCTTCCTCTTCGTGTTGTATTCATGACCTTGATTATTTATGTGATTGGGAATTTTATTTTTGGAGGAGAAGCTCCGCTTGGTGGACTGTTACCTATTACAGCTCATGCCTATTTAGTTTCTGTTTTAGAAATGGCGGTCAAAGTACCCATCATGTGGAGTAAAGGCAGCGCCGAGGTCTATACGGGTCTTGGTATGTTAGGAATCGGAGAACCAGGTTCTTTTCTGTCTTATTTCCTGGCGGGGTTGGACTTTTTTGGTGGCTGGCGAATCTTTTTACTGGCTGTTGGGATGGGGGTCATTTATCAACGGGGAACGAAACCCTTTATCCTGGCGTTAGGAACCTATTGGATCTTGCAGATCGCCCTTATCGCCGGTTTGGGCGCCCTGTTTTATTGATTTATGAATCAACAACGTTTTTACACCTTAATCCTCTGTTACTCACTAGTGGGGTTGTTACCCTTAAAAGGTCAGGCCTACAATCTGGAAACTTGCGTTCAACTGGCCCTGCAAAATAAAAAGGACCTTCAGGCAGCCACATTAGATGTGCGATCTGCTCGCGCGGCCACCAAAGGCTCTTACAGTAGTATTTTGCCGCGAGTGAGTATGTCCAGTGGGTGGAGTCGGTCACAATTTCCCCCGCGGGATCTTGGTTGGGACCCCGTCACACAGAAACCAATCGAAGGAGATTTTACCAGCATCACCTCGTGGTCCGGAGGTTTGGCTCTGTCCCAAACGATCTACGATGGTGGGATTTGGTGGAACACGATTACCCAAGCTAAGAACAATTACGAAATTGTCCGGCAGCGCGAACGCCAGGTGCGGCTGAATGTCATCTGGGAAGTGCATCGGGCCTTTTACACTTATTTAAAAGCTAAGCAATTGTTAGAGGTGGCGCGTTTGAGTCTCCAGTCCGGGGAACAGCAGGTTGAGTTAGTTAAGCGGCAATATGAGCTAGGGGCGGTTAAGAAAACAGATTTACTAAAGGCGGAGGTACGTCGGGGACAATATAAAGTGGATGTACTGAACCAGGAAGCGGCGGTGGCCAATGCCTACCAAGATCTATTAAACGCCATGGGGTTGGTGGGGACATCAACAAAATTCGAGATTGTAAACATGGAGCGTCCTTTGCGGCCCCTTCCGACTCTGGAAGAGGCTCAAAAGGTCATGGAAGAAAAGAATCCCAGCCTGCTGGCAAAACGGGAACAGGTTACCGCCGCGGAGATCGAGTATAAGTTAACCTGGGGACAGCGGTTGCCCAGTCTTTCTGGTACCATGAGCTATTCCTCCAGTGCTGAGGATCCCACAACACTTTTGCGTGAATGGCGTGATAACTGGCAATTACGCGCTGGAATAACGCTTTCTGTTCCTCTTTACAGCGGCCACAGCCTCTCAACGCAGGTTCAGCAGGCGCGGTTAGCGGTGATGAAAACACAGTCGGAATACATTACTCAGTTGGAGGATTTGACTGTCCAACTCCAGGCTATTCTAGAGGCCTTAAGGAACTATCGTGACATCATTCCCATTAACGAACAAGTACTCACCTCGGCCGAAGAGGATTTGAAACTGGTTCAAGAACGGTACACCCTTGGGGCGGCGACGATTTTAGAAGTGCTGGATGCCCAAGTGTCGTTGATCAGTGCGCAGTCTTCCTTAATTGCCTCGAAGTACGATGCTCGTATCCAAGAGGCCAGCCTGAGGAAATTATTAGGCACCCTTGAGCGAGATTTTAACTAACCCTTTTTAAGCGGAGTAAAGTTGTCTAAAGCATCGAAAAAACCCGGTAAGAAAAAACGCTGGTGGATCGCCGGCGGAGTGGTTGTTATCCTAGCAATTATTGTGATCGTGAATCTGTTGCGGAGTGATGAAAATGTCATTGCCGTAGAAACGGAGAAAGTGACGCGACAAACGGTGATCCACAAGGTGAACGCCAGTGGTGTATTGCAACCGGAGACGGAGGTTAAAATTAGCGCCACGATCTCTGCCTGGATCACGGATATTACCGTAAAAGAGGGGGATTATGTAACCAAGGGGCAGCACCTTATTTCTTTAGATGAAAAGCAGTATAAGGCTTCGATGGAGCAGGCCCGCTCCTCAGTGAAGTCAGCTCAATCCAGTTTAAAGAAGGTTGCGGCGGAAAAGAGCCGTATGGAATCACTTTTTGAGAAAGGGTTGGCTTCGCAACAGGAATTGGAGAGCATCACGGCGGAATACGAGCTGGCGGAAAGTCGTTTGGAACAGGCCCAGGCTGCTTTGGAATCGCGGGAGGACGAGTTAGCAAAAACCAAAATCATGGCCCCCCAGAGCGGCGTGGTTACCAAGATCAATAAAGAAGTGGGTGAAATGGCGTTAGGTTCGGTATTCCAGGCCGATGTTCTCATGACCATTGCTGATCTAAGCCGCATGGAAGTCGTAGTCGATGTGAACGAAAATGATGTGGTGTCTGTATCTGAGGGAGATACGGCTGAAGTGGAAATCGATGCGTTTCAGGATACGATTTTCTATGGGGTGGTCAGTGAGATTGCCCATGTGGCGGAGACCGCTAACTTTGGCACGCAGGAACAAGTAACGAATTTCAAGGTGAAGATTCGCATGTTAAATGTGCCGGAGGAGGCACGTCCCGGGATGAGCGCCACAGCTAATATTATTACTGATAAGCACCTTGATGTCTTGGCTATCCCCATCCAATCGCTCACGGTCCGTCCCGAAGGTTCTGATAAGGTAACTCCAGAGTCGGATAAAAAGTTTAAACGTAAGCGCCGGGGTAGAAAATATTCCAAAGACCGCACTGAAAACGCTGGGAACGCTCGTAAGCCTAAAAGGAAAATGGAAGAAGTGGTGTTTGTGGTCTCCGACACACCGGCTGGAGAAAAGGAACCTTCCAGGAAGTCTAAAAATAGATATGCCTTGATCCGTCCAGTAAAAGTAGGAATATCCAGCGAAACCCATTACGAAGTATTGAGCGGCCTTCAGGAAGGTGATGAGGTTATTACTGGTAGTTATAAGGCCATCAGTCGTGAATTAGAGCATAATTCCCTCATCTCGGTACAGGGTGAGGACCGGCCTTACCGGCGTAAAGAGAAGCCCTAGTTGCCGGTGTTAGTCGCCCTATCAAATGTAAAGAAGATTTATACCGTCGGGACTGAAAAAGTCCATGCCCTGGCGGGGATAGACTTGACTATCGAGCGAAACGAATATATTTCGGTCATGGGTCCCTCAGGGTCGGGTAAATCCACCCTCATGAACATTCTTGGTTGCCTGGATGTGCCTACAGTTGGCACTTACGAATTTGAAGGGGAATTGGTTCATACCATGACCGATGATCAATTAGCTTCCATCCGTAATCGTAAGATTGGCTTTGTATTTCAGACATTTAATCTATTGCCGCGTTTGACGGCTCTGCGTAATGTGGAACTTCCTCTCATCTATGCCAATGTTCCCCGGGAGGAACGGCTCGCTCGGGCTGAGGAGGCTCTGGAAAAGGTTGATTTGGCAGACCGGATGCACCATAAGCCGAATGAACTCTCCGGTGGTCAACGCCAGCGGGTAGCCATTGCTCGTGCCCTGGTTACCGAACCTTCCGTCATCCTCGCCGATGAACCCACTGGGAACCTGGATTCAAAAAGCGGTGAGGAGATCATGAGTTTGTTTGACACTCTTCATGCTGCTGGTAATACCCTAATTGTCGTAACCCATGAACCGCATATTGCCCGTCACGCCCGGCGCACGATTCATCTTTTGGACGGAAAGATTAGCGAAGATACTAAGAATGGCCAGCCAGGGCAGTAAGTCACTCGGGAGTATCATTGCCATTTTGCATGTTTAGACAGATGATATATTTATGTTAAAAATAAGCCAAGAAAGAAGTTTAGTATTACTTTAACTGGGATCGAGTAGTATGTACTGGGAGATGTTCCGCATGGCCCTGGGAGCGATCTCGGCCAACAAGCTACGGGCATTGTTAACTACCTTAGGGATTATCATCGGGATTCTGGCGGTGACCCTCATGGGGACGCTTATAACCGGCCTGGACCGGTCTTTTGAAAAGAGCATGAGTTTTTTAGGCCGTGACGTCTTATTCATCTCCAAGTATGAGTGGTTCGGAGACAAAGAGTGGTGGGAGGTTCGCAACCGTCCCAACATGCGTGAGGAGTATGCCGATAAACTTTTGGCTCAAGGCCGATATGTACGGGCTGTGGCCCCAGTACGGCAGCGGGGGAGTAGCATAACTCGCGGAGATAAAACAGCTTTAGATGTGCGGATCATAGGCACCACCACTGATTATCTCCAGACAGCCTACATCAATATTGAACAAGGACGTTTTTTTACCCGCGGGGAAGATCGGTCAGGTGCCAGGGTTATTGTCATCGGTAAGGATGTAGCGGAGGCTTTATTTGAAAATGAGAATCCCTTAGAGCAGAAAGTCAGGATTGGGAATTACACGTTCCGCGTCATCGGCGTCATCGAGAAGCAGGGTAAATTTTTAGGACTTTTCAGCCTGGATAATCAGGGCATTGTTCCTTTAGGGACTTTTACTCGTTTATTTTCCCGCCGGGGTTGGATGCGTTTGAACGTGAAAGTGGATGGTTCCCATATTGCCGAGGCTAAGGATGAAGTGACGGCCATCATGCGACGAATCCGACAGCTCCGCCCTCAGGAGGAAGATAATTTCGCTATCAATCAACAAGATGCTTTCCGTCGACAATACCGCATGATCAAATTAGCCATCGGGGGTACCGGAATTTTTATTACGGTCCTTTCGCTGGTTGTGGGAGGGATTGGTATTATGAACATCATGTTTGTATCCGTAAAAGAGCGAACCCGGGAGATCGGTGTTCGGAAGGCGGTAGGGGCTACTAGGGGGAATATTTTGGCCCAGTTTCTATTAGAGGCTATTTTTATCTGTCTAGTTGGGGGTATCGTGGGCATTCTATTAGCCTATGGGGGTAGTATTCTGATTCAGAAATTTGTATTCCCTTCCAGTATGCCTGTCTGGTTAGCCTTTTTATCTTTAGGACTTAGCACAATTGTTGGTGTAACCGCCGGGCTGGCCCCTTCTTTCCGGGCGGCGAAACTGCATCCCATCGAGGCCTTGCGTTATGAGTAGGACCAAACGCAGTCACTTGAAAAACACCTTAAAAGAAAGCCTGCGTATGGCTTTAGAGGCTATCCGGGATAATAAACTACGATCTGTTTTGACTTTGTTAGGGATTACCATAGGCGTGTTTTCGGTCATTGGGGTCATGACCGCCATCCGGACTTTAGAAACCTCCGTGCAAACCGGGTTAAATGTGTTCGGCACCAATACTTTTTTGATCCAGAAATATCCTGCCATACAAATTGGTGGCCGGGGTCGGCATCGTTACCGAAATCGGAAGAATATTGACTATGCCCAATTTGAGGAGCTGAAACGCCGGGCAAGGCTGCCCATTCTCATTAGTGCTACAGAGCAGACTATGGGTAAGAGTATAAAGTATAAAGATCGACAGGCTAAGAAGAACGTGGGCCTCATGGGTGGTGATAAAGGGAGCCTGAGGAGTTTTAACACCTATATCGATGATGGTCGTAATCTTACCGATCAGGATGTGGATAATTCTCGCCGGGTGGCAGTTTTAGGAATGGATGCGGTGGATCAACTGTTTCCGTTTGAAGATCCGCTGGGAAAGACAATAACAATTCAAGGCTTGAAGTTTCGGGTCGTGGGTATTGCGGAGAAAAAGGGGGAGTCCTTTGGTCAAAGTCAGGATAACTACGTCCTCATACCGCTCACTACCTTTTTAGAAAATTTTTCCAGCCGTTGGACGTCTCTAGCAATAACCGTGGAGGCGCCTTCGGCCGAGTTATATGATAAGACCCGCGATGAAGTCATCGGTTTATTACGCGCCATTCGGAAGGTCCCCCCTGACAAAGAAAATGACTTTGAGGTGGTTTCAAACGCTGAATTGTTGGATACGTTCGCTCAGTTCACTAAAGGTGTGAAGCTCTTTGCTTTTGCTATTAGCATTATTGCCTTACTGGTAGCGGGGATCGGGATTATGAATATCATGCTGGTTTCTGTCACGGAGCGCATCAAAGAAATTGGGATTCGTAAGGCCATTGGCGCTAACCGGCGGGATATCTTAGCACAGTTTTTATCCGAGGCCGTTTTTTTAAGTGAATTTGGTGGTTTAGCTGGCGTGTTACTGGGGATTGCTGTTGGGAATTTGGTTGCAGTTGCTTTTCATATTCCGGCTGTAATACCACTCGATTGGGCTATTATTGGCTTGGCAGTTTGTTCGCTTATTGGAATTGGGTTTGGGATTTACCCGGCTTGGCGCGCTGCCCGAATGGACCCCATCGATTCCTTACGATATGAGTGAGGTAAGTTTGGTTAACATTTAATGTAGCTCCGCGGAAATAGATGAAGTTGAAAGAAAAACCTCCCCGAATGGAGTGTAAGGTTACCCATCCGGGAGGTTTCGATAAAGCAGGTAAAGCACATAATCACTAGCGTATTGCTGGTTTATATGTTACAGGAGACGAAGGTTCTTAAATCATCGAGATGCTAATGGGTTATTGAATGTTTTTTTAGAATGTTTTTAAGGTCCTGAAACAGATATGGTTTTTGCAGGTAATCGGTAAAACCATTAACACTACCATTCACTAATTTTTTCTTTTCGTATGTTGTAACCGCGATCATGGGTGTTGTCTGAAATGACTTTTTCTCACGGAGCATTTTCATAAGGGCCAGACCGCTCATACCTGCTCCTAGTGAAATATCCATGAGAATGCAATCGACAGATTGATTTTCGAGAATATCTAAAGCCTTTTCCCCTGTTTCGGCAACGATAGTATTTAAGCTTAACCGTTGCAGCAGAAAGAGTAGGAATTTCCGTGCTGGTGGTTGGTCTTCTACGACTAACACCACGGGTCGTTTGTTTAGTTGCTCTGATGAGAGTAAAGTGTTCAAGGGTGCTGGGACACTCCCATTATTATTTTTTTGTGGGTTCAATATTCATTTACAAGTGGATTTTTTCGGAACTGTTCTCTGGTTTGAATATTCTTTTGCTACGACGAATATATTACAATAATTAATGATAAATAACAATATAAATATAATAATATTATGACTTATTATAAAATAGTTTGATACTATGATTATTTAGATGTACATTTATTGTCGAAAGAGATAAAAAGAAGGAGGTAGTAATGAAAAAACTCGTCTTGTTGACCCTCAGTTTTGTATTTCTGTTCGTCGTGGGTTGTGACCAACCTATTACCCAGACGGAGGGTGGATTAGTTTATCATGGTGTTCAGGTAAAGGAAGGACCAGCGCCCTTTTTATTGAACACACCCAAAGGAGTCCGTGCCAAAGGTACTTCCCCCGATGCTGAGTTGGAGAGTAACCCCAGTGACGGTACGGTCTACGGTTTGCAGACTGATTCAACGAATGTGTACTTGGCACAAGGAGGGGAGCAATTTCCTGGAGGTACTTGGATTGATAACGCCTACGGGGATGTGTTTACAACTACCCTCTTTGCAAATAGCACGTTGACTTTTAATGGACTACAGACTGTAACGCTGATTGACCCGGTGAATACATCTTATCTGGATGCAAACAATAATTGGGTCACGGTATCTACGACGCAAACAGTGACTGCTCAAGCAGTAACCACCGGAGAAAATGGTAGCACCGATGTAGAAACAACGGGTCCCATTGGTATCGGTGGTGGGGGTGATAATAATTAAATTGTTTTTATAAATAAGGATTGATAATTAAAGAGAAGTTTAGGAAAATTAAACCACTACAAAATATGGAGAAGACTACTGATTTTAAGTAAGCACAGTAGCAATTGTCCGAACAATTACTACTGTGCACTTCTCCATGATGTACCTACTTGTTAGATACACTTTCTCACAGAAGTGATGTCTCTTAGAATAGAACCTGTCAACATGGCGTAATGAAATAGTATTATGAGGGCTTAGAATATGAATACCACACCGAAGAAAGTCGATGACTGGGCTTCGGAGCAGTTACCAGAGTATCATCTAAAGGAACAGTTGGTATTTTTTGGGCAGTTAGGATTTTATGATCCTGCACGGTTGAAGGAGATGTTCATCCAGTTTAATCCAGAGGCCATTGTTGACGAACGCTTACGTGCATTCATTCTGGCTGGGAAAGCCAAAGTCTACTCCCTTGAGGGCAATTTGGTTGCCACGAAACAACTTTTGGATGAAGCAATGAATATTGCTGCAAGGAATAACACTACGTTAGATAATCCAAGTGAAGATGAAGTGTTAGCCTACGTGCACTATGAAGTAGGGCTCTATTGCCGTTTAGTCCAGGAATATGGCGTAGCGTTAAACCATTTTATTCTAGCGAAAAAATATGCAATGTCGCCAACCTTGAATTTATTCGCTCAGTACCAAATTGAGTGTATAAAGGTAGATTACTTTGGTCAGAAATCGAAACACCTACAAGATCTTGTCAAACAGCTGAAACCATACACTATGCAATATATACTGGCTCTGCATCGTTTAGGCCATGTGGCAATTAAAGAGGAGAAGTATGCACGGGCGAAGAAATTATTCGCCGAAGCTTTACGTTTAGCAGAAAAGGGGCAATATCACTACCTTATCTGGATGGTAAATAATTCCATCGGCTATTTCTACATCATGCAGGGCAAGCACGAAGAAGCCGAGTATCAGTTGAAGGCTGTACTGGAGTCGGTGGAAAGCTATTACTTGAAAGCGTACATCCACGAGAACTTGGCCTACCTGCGATTCAAACAGGAAGATTACGTAAATGCCGTGGAGTTTTGTCTCCAAGCTTTAGATATTAGTTTGGAGCATAACGTCATCTCGCAGATACCGGAAGAGTACCGTTTCGTTGGGGAAGTGTACAATCGCTATCTCCACCAGCCATTAAAGGCACGTCATTATTATCAGCATGGATATGAGGCCGCTATTGATCAGGTAAGCCAGGGCCTTAGTCTAACGGGTTCCCGATTACGCGTAGTAGAAGAGTATGTAGAATTATTGCAGCGTTTCGTTCCTGCTGCAGCTCCCGCCCCCACGCTAGAATCGGTATTTGCTTATGCAGAAGGGAAGACGTGGGTACAAATCAGGGATATTTTCCACTACAACGTGATCATATTACAGCGTCAGTGGGCCCCATCCCGGGAAGCCTTCTTCCATCGGTTACAGATGAAACAGACGACCTTCTATTCCATGCAGGCTAAACTCATCAAACGGGGTTTTAAGTTCCCCGATTATCGCAATCCCCATCCGAGGATACCTGAGGGGCAGATTGTGGAATCCCTAAGGGGTTATATCTATAGTCACAAGGATCTGACCTGGAAGGAACTTAACCAGACGTTTAGCCGCGATCTTTTCCGGTATCTTTACCGTAAATATGGCTACAATAAGACGGTCCTTGGGCAGGTGTTAAACCTGAGTTATCCCATGATTATCGAGCGGACGAAACATCTTCAGGAGCCTGATCCAAGCTACGAATCATCGGTTAGATTGCATGCATAAATAGTCCACTAGTCTTAGCCGTTGCTCTCTATAGTGGGGGTCTTCGAGGGCAAAGCCTGGGTCAATATACTATAATTTTTCCTCAATTATCTTACCCGACCCGCGCTAAATTTATCCCTTAGTTTTGTAACTTATGTTGGCTCTAAAAACGATTTATGGCACCGAACTTGGTTCTATGTCAGATCCTTGGACGGTCGATCCTCACACTCCTTTTTGTAGGGGGTGGTATATTGGTCTCTCTAATTTTTACAAATCACCCACCGTTATAAAGGATCAATAACGGTGAACATTGGGGTTATACCCGCCCGCCTTCACTCCACCCGCTTTCCTCGAAAAATTCTTGCCCTCATTGAAGATAAGCCCATGGTTGTGCATGTATATGAACGGGCAAAGAAAGCTTCTTCTTTGGAGAAAGTAATCGTGGCTATTGATGATGAGGAAACGCAGCGCTCCCTGGAACCTTTCGACCTACCTTTGGAGATGACCGACCCGGGTTTAGTCTCTGGAACTGACCGGGTGGCGGCAGTCGTACGGTATATGGAAGCAGAAATCATTGTCAACATACAGGCTGACGAACCTTTCCTCGATCCCCAAATCATCGACCGTATGGTTTCAACCTTTGATACAGGAAAGGCTCAGATTGTTACGGCAGTTTCTACGGATTTGACTCCTGAAGATATTCTCAATCCTCATGTGGTAAAAGTTTTACTGGATGAAGAACAACAGGCGGTAGCCTTCCGCCGGAATCCTGAAGATTTCGAAATCGGCGGCTACTACCGCCACCTTGGGTTGTATGCCTTTCGTAAAGCGGCACTTTTAAAGTTCACCTCCCTGCCCTCAACAGTCAACGAGCGTCGCTATCACCTTGAACAGCTCCGCGCTTTAGATCATGGCATACCGATCCTCGCGGTATTGACTGATTTCCCCTACCGGGGAGTGGATACTCCTGAGGACTTGAAAGCACTCCTACAAAAGAAAAAGGAGCTTGAGACTTGAACAGTTGGCATCCCATTTAGTAAGCAGTAGGTAGATTATGACCCCGAAGCGACCAGTTAAATATATTTTCATCCTCGGAGGTGTTATCTCTGGTTTGGGAAAGGGGATTGCCGCCGCTTCTCTGGGATATTTACTGAAAAGTATGGGGCTGCGAGTGACCATTCTCAAACTGGACCCCTATTTGAATGTAGATCCAGGTACCATGAATCCTTATCAACATGGAGAGGTGTTTGTCTTGGATGATGGATCGGAGACGGATTTGGATCTGGGTCATTATGAGCGTTTTATTGATGTGGATATGAGCAGGGCCAATAATGCCACCACTGGCCAAATCTACAGTACCGTGTTAGATCGTGAGCGGCGGGGAGATTATTTAGGTGAAACGATTCAGGTAATCCCGCACATCACGGATGAATTGAAACGTCGGATCAAGGCGGTGAATTCCCCCAAGCGTTACGACATCGTCATTTGCGAGGTTGGGGGAACGGTAGGTGATATTGAAAGCCTACCCTTTTTAGAAGCCATCCGTCAACTATCAGTGGAAGTTGGGTATCACAATCATCTCATTGTCCATGTTACGTTGGTGCCTTATGTGAAAGCCAGCGAGGAGCTAAAAACTAAACCTACTCAACACTCAGTGATGAAGTTACGGGAGATCGGTCTTTCGCCCGATATCATTCTCTGTCGCTCGGAGTATCCCATCACTCCAGCCGTGCGGGATAAAATCGCCCTATTTTGTAATGTTACCCCCCGGCACGTCATTGAAGGGCGAGAAGTGGAGAGTATTTACGAAGTGCCATTGGTGCTCCACGACCAGGCAGTTGGGGAACTTATCGCTGAGCGACTACAACTTACTGGTCAACCCCAGGTAGAGGAGTTACGCACCTTCATTAATCGTTATCATCATCCTTCCAAGCAAGTAAAAATTGCCATGTGTGGGAAGTATAATGAACTACCAGATGCTTATAAGAGCGTTTTGGAAGCATTTATCCACGCTGGTGTAGAGAATGACACGCGGGTGAATCTGGAGTGGGTTCACACCGAAAGTCTGGGCGATATGGAAGCCGTAGAAGCAGCGCTCGATACAGTGGATGGCATTCTATTGCTTCCTGGATTTGGAACGCGAGGTTCCGAAGGTAAAATTTTAGCTTGTCAGTATGCCCGGGAACAGAAAATACCTTTCCTGGGGATTTGTTTGGGGTTGCAGTGCGCCGTTATTGAATTCGCTCGCAATGTGT